>NZ_JBQDLF010000027.1:31079-56379 GCF_052095815.1 Brachybacterium sp.
CCCCCCCCCCCCCCCCCCCGGCCCCCCCCCCCGGGCGCGGGGGGGGGGGGGGGCGTTTTGTGGCGGGTGCTGTCTCTTCTGCCCCCCCCCAAAACACCCCCCCCCCCCCGACAGTTACCATGCTCGAACACGTCGCGCAGGCTCGTCATTCGGCCACCCGATTCTCTCTGCTCGGTTGTCCAGCTCGCGCAGCTCGGCCGTCCGGCTCGCACAGTTCAACCGTCCGGCTCGCGCAGCTCGACTGTCCGGCTCGCGCAGACCGACCACTTAGCTCGCAGCGACGCACCGTTCGCACCAAGGGGGCAGCACGCCGATGGATGCCTCAAGAATCCTGCTCGACGCTCGCGAACAGCTCGGAATCTCCCGTGCGGAAGCCGCACGGCTGTGCGGGATCAGCCCGTCCACCGTCGGGCGAATCGAGAAGGGCGAAATCGACCCCACCTGGGGGACGCTGAGTCGCATTCTGGAAGCGTCGGGGTTTCAGATCTGCGGAGAGCGCATCACTCCGACCGGGGACGCCACCGCCTCCGTCGCTGCCCGTCTCGTACTCGATCACGTGCTGAGCCATACCGGCGCGGGCCCGCCGGACTGCGCTGCACTCTCGTCGCTGAGCGGTCCGGAGGAGCTGAAGGTGTGGTGGGACCGGTGGCGCCGCGCGGGATGGCTCTCCGACGCGGCAACGACCACGGACATCAGCACGGTGGTCCGCATCGGTGCTCGGATCTCCAGGCAGGGACGTCGCACCATGCCTCACCTCTTCGTTGACCACGGGCGCCACTGGCGGGAACTCGCGCTGCGGATCGATGAGGCTGGTTTCGACTACGCCGTCTCCGACATCGCCGCTGCCCTCGAGAGCCCTGGTGCCGGACTCATGGAGGTCCCCCGAATCTATGTGGCCGATCCCGCGCTGATCGCCTCGATGCTGAACCTGCGAGAGTCCCCACCCGAAAGAGGCCTACCTCTAGTCGCGGCCGAATGGCCAGAGCTGGACCATCTCGTGGTGGGCCACGCTATCCGATTCACCTCTCTCGGTCAGGCCCTCATGGATGGTCTGGCCGGTACGGAGAGCGAGCAGCGAAGGGCCGAGCGCTGGGTCTTCAAGCTCCTGGTCGAGGCCTTCCCCCTCAGATGACCTTCCTCCTCAGGTGAGCTGAGCAGGTTCGACCGGCCGCCGTTCTGCTTCCACGGCCGACGGCCATGACCCCCGCAGCCTGACCAACCAGTCCCTCAGCCGCTAGATACACGCCCCCTTCGGGCCTGTTAATGCCCGTCGTCGCGCTCAGCCGCTGCAGCCACCCCCACAGCATCTCGTTCCTGACGTCGCTCTCGCACCTTCTCCCGTACTCCGGTCCCGAACGTCCACGCGGCGTAGACGAACAGCGCTCCGGCGAGCGCGGGGATCGCCCAGGAGCGGGTCTGGCCGTCCACAGCCTGGTTGACCCAGCCGAGGTAGGGCACGGCATTCCAGACGGTGCCGCGCACCTGCGCCGGCCGCACCGGCTCGGGGTCAGGGGTGTTGTTGGCATCGCCCTGGGTGGTGAAGCAGACTTCGCCGTCGGCGCTGTCGATGCTGCGCTCGATGACGCGGTGGGTGACGACGGCGGACCGTCCGGATTCGAGCTGGAAGGTGATCACGTCCCCCACCTCGATCTCCTCGATGGGGGTGGGCTTGATGACCACCAGGGTGCCGGGCGGCAGGTGGGGGCGCATGGACCCGGTGAGCACCGACAGCGGCATCCCGCCGACGAGGGCGGGCAGCACGATGGTGAGCACGCCGAGACCGAGGATCAGCAGGAGCACGCCGGCGCTGAGACCGGAGAGGATCGTGCTGAGCACGCCGGCGGCGCGACGGGGACGGCGGGTGGTAATGGCGTCTCCTGGTGGGGCCTACGGGAGAGGAACAGCAGCAGTGCGCCGAGGAGAAGCAGCGCCGTTCCGGCAGCGAGCTTCCCGGCCGCGGAGCTGCCGGTGATCGCGAGGAGCTCTGGATCCGAGCTCCGTGGGCGAGGATCCGCCGGAGGGAGCCGCTCCTCGGACTGGGGAGCGGTGCGGTGAGGGTCCTCGAAGGACCCCGGGCCCTCGGTGCCGAGGACCGGGATGATCCGCCCAGGAGCTGCCGCCCCGCCACCGGTGCCGTCGGGGCCGTCGCCGGCGGGGCTGGAGCCGTGGGAGCCGTCGCCTGCGGTGCCGGGCCCGGGCACGCCCTCCCCGGCGACGAGAGCATCGGTGAAGGTGATGGCCAGGTCGAGGCCGATGGCGCTGTTCTGCGACGTCGTGCCGGTCGCGTGCGCGTCGAGGTCGATGGTCAGGGTCATCGTGACGGCCTCGCCGGGCTCGAGATGGATGGGAGCGCCGACGCGGGTGTTCTCGTCCAGATCGGCGAAACGGGTGCGGGGAAGGCCACCGGTGACGGCTGCGTCCCAGTGCCCGCCGGTGACCTCGAGCTGGACACCGAAGGATGTCGCGGCATCGCGATCGGAGGCGGTGACGTCCTGCAGCGCGAGCTCCAGCACGCCGACGGTCGGCGCGGTGCTGCGGAGGTGCAGCCGGCTCGCCGTCGCCTCACCGGGCACCAGCACGATGTCGCCCTCGAAGAGGGCATCGGGCAGCGCTCGGCTCCAGGTGACGCCGTCGACGGAGACCTCGAGGTGGTCGCCGGACGCATATCCGGCCGGGGCGAGGCCGAGAGCCAGCAGAATCGTGATCACCGCCGCGGCCGCACGACGGGCGACGCGGCCGGCCATCACCTCCACCCGCAGTAGACGGAGTTCTGCAGGAGCAGGCGGCCGTCGATGTGGATCTTTCCGGTGGCGGCGGAGGTCCACTCCTCGGAGCCAGGGGTCTTCTTCTCGACGATGATCCGAGCGTTCATCGTCTGCGAGAGGGACAGCCCGGCCCCGATCTTGACGAGCTCGTCATCGGCGATCTGAGTGCTCACCGTCTTCCCGTTCACTTGGAAGGTGGTCTTGCTGCGGGGGATGTCGATGATCGTGTCTCCGTGCTGTAGGTAGGCACGATATTCGCCCGCTCCCGGGTGGGGAACCTGCTCTCCAACGCGCTGAAGTACACCCCGCGCGGCGGCACCGTGCGGGTGCACACCTGTGTGCACAACAACCATGCGGAGCTGAACATCATCGACTCCGGGATCGGGATGTCCGACCAGGAGCAGACGAACCTGTTCACCGACTTCTACCGCACCGAGACCACCCGTCACAGCGACATCCCCGGTCACGGGATCGGCTTGTCCCTGACCCGGCGACTCGTGATCGCCCACGGCGGACAGATCAGCGTGCACTCACGACCCGGCAGCGGCTCCACCTTCACGATCCGGTTCGCGCTGGAGGATGCGACCGGGACCAGGTAACCGTTCCGCGGGACACGGTGGTGAAGCTGTGGCTGCGCGTGGAGCACTCGCGTCACGGGTGGGTTCGCTCGATGATCTCCCGCATCGCGGCCTCGGCGGCGGCTGGCTCCCCGGCGGCGACGGCGCGGGCGACCTCGAGATGCAGCGCGAGATCGTGCGCTTCCGGTGGCAGGCCAGCGCGTTCGCGCAGGGCACGGTCACGCAGCCCTTCCTCGATCACGGCACCGAGGCGGATGAACATGGCGTTGCCGGAGAGGCTGAGCACGGCGGTGTGCAGGGCACGGTCGGCCGCGAGGAACTCAGCAGGGTCCGAAGCCGAGGCGGCTGCCTGCACCATGACAGCAGCCTGCTCGAGAGCAAGCAGCGCTTCCCGCCCGGCGAGTGCCGCGACAGGCCGCTCCCCCACCGCGCGGGCGGCGTCGGCAGCGGCGGCGGGTTCGATCGCGAGGCGCAGGGCGCGCAGTTCCGTGAGCTGTGCGGCGGGGTCGGGGCCGGCCAGCCGCCAGCGCACCACCTGCGCATCGAGGGTGTCCCAGTGCTCCGGGGCGAGCACTCGCAATCCGACGCGTCGGCCGGCGGAGAGCATGCCGAGGGAGGTGAGCACGCGGGTCACCTCTCGCACCACGGATCGGGAGGCCCCGGTGCGCACGACGAGGCCGTCGACGGTATCGGCGTGCCCGGCAGGCAGCTCACCGTCCACAATCTCCCGGCCCAGCTGGTCCAGGGCCCTCGCGAACGCGGTGACGCGGGCGGTCATGCCGAGGAGACGGGTGAAATGACCAGCTCATCGATCCGCACATGGGAAGGTGCCTCGAGCACGAACTGCACCGAGCGGGCGATGTCTTCCGGGGTGAGCATGACGGCCCGCGCGGCGGCGTCCGGCACTTCGGGGCGCTGCTGGAGGAAGTCGGTGGCGACATCGCCGGGACACAGGTGGCAGGCACGCACCCCATGGATCGCTTCCTGCTGATTGAGCGAGCGGAGCAGGGAGGAGATGGCTGTCTTGCTGGCCGAGTAGGCCACTCCCGCGCCCGGCTGGAACGTCCAGCCGGCGTAGGAGGAGATCGCGACGACCACACCGCGGCTCTCACGCAGGGCGGGCAGGGCGGCGTCGAGGGTGGCGGCGACCGCGGTCAGATTGGTGGCGACGATGGCCTCGAACTCGCCCAGGTCCTGGTCGTCCCAGCGGCGCTGCGGAGTGTTCAGCCCGGCGGCGAGCACGAGTGCATCGAGCCGCCCGAAGTGCATGGTGACGATTTCGGCGGCGGCGGTGATCGCGGCTCGGTCCTGCACGTCCAGGGGGACGACGAGCGCGGTTCCGCCCGCAGCGGTGATCTCGCCGGCGACGGACTCGAGCGCGTCGCGTCGGCGGCCGCTGAGGGCGACGGCCCAGCCGTCGGCCGCGGCGGTAAGCGCGCTCGCGCGGCCCATGCCGCTGCCGCCGCCGGTGATCCAGACGGTGCGGAGGGTGGTGGCGGCCATGAAGGTCCTTTCGCCGACGGTGCGATACGTGCGCCGCAATAGTATGCTTTTTCAGATCCTGCCGTCACAGCCGACGGTGGTGCGAGCGCGGAGAGGACAGGCGATGGAGCTGGACCTGCGGAACAAGACAGTGATCGTGACGGGCGCGGCCCGGGGCATCGGCGCGGTGATCGCGCAGCGCTTCGCCGCCGAAGGGGCCCGCGTGACCGCCTTCGACCTCGCCTTCCCGGAGGTCCCGTCACCAGAAGGCGACGAACATGCCTCCGCGCATCCGGTCGAGCAGGTGGTGTGCAACGTGACGGACCCGGACTCCGTCCGCACCGCCGTGGACGAGGTCGCGCGCCGTCACGGCGGCATCGATGTGCTGGTCAACAACGCGGGCATCAACATGCTGGGGACAGTGGCGGAGCTCGAATGGGAGCAGTGGCGGACCTGCTTCGACGTGAACGTGGGTGGGGTGTTCCTCATGAGCCAGGCCGTGGCCGAGCACATGAAGCGCGCCGGGAGCGGCCGGATCATCAACGCCGCATCCTTCGCCGCGATCGTCCCCAGCGTCGGCAGCGCCGCCTACGCGGCGTCGAAGTCCGCGGTGGTGCAGCTGAGCCGGGTGCTCGCCTCGGAGCTGGGGCCCTGGGACATCACCGTGAACGCCTACGCCCCCGGCATGGTCCCCACGGCCATGAACGGCTTCGCCGAGATGCCCACTGAGGCGCAGGACCGCCTGCTGGACACTCTCTCGCTGCGCCGCTGGGAGAGCCCGGACGACGTCGCGAATCTGCTGATCTTCCTGGCCAGCGACCAGGCCTCCTACCTCACCGGCGCTCTGCTGGACATCTCCGGCGGCAAGCTCGCCACCCAGATCCCGGCCGTCGCGCACGGGCGGTGAGCGGCGGGCGGATCAGCCCTTCGTGGCACCGGCGGTGAGGCCGGAGACGATGAAGCAGGCGGGATAGCTCACCGAGCGCAAGCGCCTGACTGCACATCCGTAACCGTTTCGTTATCCTCTTCGGTGCCGTCCACCTCGAGGAGATTCGTGACCGCCCCTGCCGCGAGCACCTCGCGCATCACTGCCGCATCCGCCGCCCCCGCCCCGAAGCCCGGCTTCCGCCCCGACATCCAGGGCCTGCGGGCCATGGCGGTGATGCTCGTGCTGCTCTACCACTCCGGGGTTTCCGCGCTCTCGGGCGGGTTCGTGGGCGTGGACGTGTTCTTCGTGATCTCTGGCTTCCTGATCACCACCCACCTGCTGGAGTCCCTGCAGCGGGACGGCCGGATCCGCTTCGGCGCCTTCTACGCGAAGCGCGCCCGACGGATCCTGCCGGCCGCGCTGCTGGTCGCGGTGCTCTCCGTGGTCGCGGCGTGGATCTGGATATCGCCGCTGCTGATGCAGGAGGTGCTCCGGGATGCGGCGGCGACCGCGCTGTATGTGCCGAACCTCCACTTCGCGCAGGAGGGCACGGACTACCTCGCCGAGACCACTCCGTCGGTGTTCCAGCACTACTGGTCCCTCGGCATCGAGGAGCAGTTCTATCTGTTCTGGCCCCTGCTGCTGGCGGCAGGGTTCTGGCTGTGCCGGCGCAGCGAGCGCCGGCTGATGTTCCTCGCCGCAGTGCTCACCGCGGTGTCCTTCCTGGCCTGCGTGCTGCTGATGAGCGTCTCCCAGCCGTGGACCTTCTTCTCCCTGCCCACGAGGGCGTGGGAGCTCGGGGTGGGCGCACTGGTCGCCTTCACGCTGCGGTCCGGCGCGCGATCCGGGGCGCGGTGGCTGCACGATGCGCGCACCGGATGGCTGGCCTGGGTGGGCCTGGCGGGGCTCGCGGCCGTGGCGCTCAGCTTCGATGAGGGCACCCCGTTCCCGGGCTGGACCGCGGCGCTGCCGGTGCTCGCCACGGCGGCTCTGATCATCGGCGGTGCCGCCCCCGGACAGCTCAATGCCACGCGCCTGCTGGGGCTCCGGCCAATGCAGTTCGTGGGCGCGATCTCCTATTCGCTGTATCTGGTGCACTGGCCGCTGCAGGTGATCCCGCAGGCCGCCGTGTTCGCGGAGGAGCCGCTGCCGCTCGCGGTGCGGCTGGGCCTCGGCGCGCTGGCGGTGCCGCTGGCCTGGCTGCTGCATCGATATGTGGAGCGCCCCGTGATCCGTTGGCCGGCGCTGCGGGCGAGGCCCGCCTGGTTGACGGGCGCGGTCGCGGCGGCGGCCTCGCTCGCGGTGGTCGCCACCTCGGCCGGCGTCTCCCGGATCGTTCCGCAGCAGGCGGTCTCCTCCGAGCGCACGGCGGCGCCGGAGCAGCAGGAGCTGGACCCGGCCGGGACGGACTTCGTCCCGGCGAACCTCTCCCCCACTCTCGACGCGGTCGCCGCGGATAACCCGTCCGTCTATGACGAGGGCTGCCACCGCGACGAGGAGAACTCCGATCCGAGCGGCTGCCGGATCGGTGAGGAGGCGGAGGCGCCGCTGGTGTTCCTGCTCGGGGACTCGCACGCCGCCAGCTGGTTCCCGGCGCTCGAGCAGCTCGCGAGCGAGGGGAAGATCCGCCTGGACAGCAACACCAAGAACTCCTGCCTGCCGCTGGAGACCGAGCAGCAGTTCCTGAACCGGCCGTACGACTCCTGCGCCCAGTGGCGCCAGGGGGTGCTCGAGCGGATCGACGAGGAGCAGCCGGACCTCGTGATCCTCGCCGGTTTCACCAACCGCGAGCGGATCCTGCCCCAGGAGGGGGCCGACGTCGATGCCCAGTGGCACGACGGCCTCGCCAAGACCCTGGAGAAGATCGACGGTCCCGAGGTGGCGGTGATGCGGGACGTCCCCACCCAGCAGAAGGCGCCGAACCACTGCCTGGCGAAGAACCCCGAGGCCGCGGACCGCTGCGCCACCCCGCGCACCGCCGCGTTCGACGAGCCGCTGGTCACCGCGGAGGCGGGCGCGGTCGCTGAATCAGGCACCGACGCGACCTACGTGGACCTCACCCGGTACTTCTGCAACGACCGCACCTGCCCGGAGATCATCGGGGACACCGCGGTATTCCGCGACCACCACCACCTCACCCAGACCTTCAGCCGGCAGCTGTCCGAGCCGCTGTGGCAGCAGCTCGAGCCGCTGCTGGCCTGAACCCTTCGCTATCGTTTCAGTACGGCGCGCAGCAGATCGCGTCCCTCGACCGCACGCGCGGCCACCCCTGAGCCCGCACCCTGCGAACAGAAGGAGCGCACCCCATGGCCGGAAAGAAGCTGATCCTGAGCTCATCGAGAACGAGCACCGCGGTGAACGCCGCGAAGTGGGCGATTCCGCTGCTGGCGGCCGGGGCGCGCTGGCTCTCCTCGCATCCCGAGGTGTGGGAGGGGGTCAAGGAGCAGGCGGCGAGGTTGCAGCGCGCGACGACCAGCAAACCCGATGGCGTGCTCACCACCGTCGCAGTGCTGCGGGAGCAGGTCGACTATCTCGCAGAGTCGGCGGATGACGAGGGCGAGGTGCGCAGGGCGAAGGAGTGGGCGAAGCGGTTGGATAGCTGCGAGCGGGCGGCCCAGCTGCTGAAGGCGCCGGGCGCCACGAAGAAGGATCGCAGGACGCTCAAGACCAGCGTCGAGGCGCTGCGTTCGGAGATCTTCAGCGCCTATATCGAGGAGATGGGCGAGGACGCCGAGGAGGCAGAGGGTCGCAGCTCCGCAGGGTGACGCATTTCGGCTAAATCGGAGTAAACGGGCAGGTGGCGCCAGGAATCGGGCGCATTTCACACAACTGTCGCCCTGCAGTGACCCATGACCCTTCCGCAGGATCTGCCGGTCGATTACGGTGCTGAGTGTCCGGCGATGGCTCCGCTCCCGCCGGCATCCTCCTCTTGCTCGGGCGCTCCGCCCGACTCTCGAAATGATGCCCTTCTGTGCCTGCGTTCAGTGCTTCCCGACGTCCTCTCCCCCGGTCCGTGCGCGTGGTGGGCTGGACTGCCCTGGCGTTCGCCGGCCTGACCTTCACCGCCGGTATCGCCCACGCGGACGACGCCATCCCGGCCGCTCCCGCGGTCACCGCGAGCGCCGCACCGGCTCCGGCTCCGGCTCCGGCCGATGCTCAGCCCGCGCGGTCCGATGCGGTGAGCGCCCCCACCATCTCGCAGGAGACCCTGACCGAGCCGGCCGCCCCGGCGCGCAGCGAGAACGCGGACGCAGACGCCGTCGAGCAGCCTGCGGAGCAGTTCGCTGACCCAGCGGCAGAACCTGCCGAGCATCCCACCGGCGACACTGCGAAGGCGGCCGACGAGACCACCGAGGCAGAGCAGGCTCCTGCTCTGCCCGCCCCGGACACCTCCATCCCGGGCCCCTCCGCCCCTGACCTGTCCGGCGAGGAGCCCGAGCTCGGGCTCGAGACGGACCCGACCACAGGGGCTTCCTCCCCCGCCGCTGGCAAGGACACCGAGCAAGTTCCGTCGGAGCTGGAGGACGCACCGGGCCCCGAGACCGTCGAAGACATCGAGGGCACGGAGGGCATCGACGACGCCGAGGGCAGCGAAGGTGTCGAGAGCGGCGAGAGCGACGTCCTCGAGACCCTCACCGGTGAGGACACCGCACCGGGCACCGACCTGCCCGAGGGCACGGACATGCTTGCAGACGGCACCGCCCTCGAGGCACCGGCCGTCGCAGCAGAGCCGGCCACCCTCACTGCCTCGCCGATGACCCTGCGTGCCTCCGCGGCCATCGCACCGGCGTCGGTGAAGGTCGGTTTCAAGGACGTTCCGCGCGGGATGATGTACGCCGACGAGATTCTGTGGATGCAGCGTCAGGGCTACACCACCGGCTGGCCGGATGGCACCTACCGTCCGCTCGAGGACGTCAACCGTGATGCCTTCGTGGCGATGCTCTACCGCGTCCACGCGCCGACGAACTACGTGGCCCCTAAGCGCAGCCGCTTCGTGGATGTGCCCACGAGCAATATGTTCTACCGGGAGATCTCCTGGGCGGCGCAGACGGGCGTGACTAACGGTTGGGCCGACGGCACCTTCCGTCCGCTGGCCCCGATCGACCGTGACGCGGCGCTCGCGATGTTCTACCGCTCCTATGGCGGCGGCGTTCCGGCACCGGCCCGCTCCCCCTTCACCGACATCACCCCGCGCACCGAGCATTACGAGGCGATGTCCTGGGGCTTCGCGAACGGCGTGACCACCGGCTGGAATGACGGGACCTTCCGTCCCGGGGAGCAGATCCACCGCGACGCGATCGCCGTGATGATCCACCGGCTCGAGGTGCTGGGCACCGATTCCCAGCGCGGGCTCGCCAGCGGCCCCACCGGCACCCACTGGGCCTCGACCGGGGGGAAGTCGAAGATCGGCAACCCCACCGGTTACCAGTACCGCTACGGCGCGGGCCTCCGGCAGGACTTCCAGCGCGGCTCGGTGCTGTACTCCCCGTCGAAGAAGACCTCGGTGCTGCTGAACACCACCACCCGGGCGGTGTACGACGGCAAGGGCGGCCAGGCCGCGTTCGGGATGCCGATCACCCCGCAGCTCTCCTCCGCCGGCACCGTGGGCCTGCAGTTCGACCGCGGCGGGATCTTCACCACCGACGGGTTCACCTTCTCCGTCACCGGGACGATGTACAACTACTACCGCTCGCTCGGCGGCATGACCAGCTACCTGGGTGCTCCGATCGGGAACCAGCGCACCGGCAGCTCCGGTATCACCTACCAGTCCTTCAAGGGTGGCCAGCTGACCTCGTACATGTTCCGCGACACCCCGCCGCCCAGCACCCCGGCGGGGACGAAGATGCCCGCCTATCGCACCCTGTCCACCGGATCGCGCGGCGATGACGTGTACGCAGTCCAGGTCAAGGTGGGGGCCAAGGCCGACGGGGTGTTCGGGTCAGGGACCCGCGCCGCGGTGATGGCCTATCAGCGCACCCTTGGCCTGCCCGCCACGGGGATCGTGGACCAGCGCACCTGGTCGCGGATCATCTCGACCCCGAATCAGATCTTCGACGGCTCCAACGGCCGGCTCTCGGCCCGGGAGCAGACGATCATCGCCCCGAACTGGACCCTGCCCAACGCCGCCGCGGCCCCGTTCCTGGCCATGCAGCGTGCGTTCACGACGGACACCGGCCGCACCTTCCGGCTGAACGACGCCTACAGGCCGATCGATCGCCAGATCCTGATGCTGGTGCTCTACGGCCGGCCCCGCGCCGCCTACCCCGGCACCTCCCCGCACGGCCATGCGGATCGCGGAGCAGTGGACATCCAGGTCACGCGCGGCGATACCACCCACACCTGGCTGGTGAGGAATGCGAGCAAGTTCGGCTTCGGGCAGACGACCTGGCAGGCGAAGAACGAGCCGTGGCATTGGGAGCGGCGCTGAGGCGGGAGTGACGTTCTGTGGAAGCGCGACATCGCCGACAGGGTTTCGCGAGTTATGGCATCACCGTGATCAAGGGAATGCCGCACGGATCAGTTGGACTATCACCAATCGGACTGTTCGGGCGTGTGGGCCCGAGGGCCCCTGCACTGCTCCCCGACCACCACAAGCGACGAGTGGGATCGACGCACGACCAGCGGTGCCGCCCTTTGTCGTGCACGCTCGTCGGCAGCGGGCTGGGCGAGGCTCCAATGATCAGTACCGTCCGTTGACCCGGAAGAGCGCCTCCACCGCAGGTTACAGAGTCACCCACGACACCAGTACGAAGACGTCGATGGTCGGGATCATGGCGGTCAGCAACGCGGTGAGCTCCGCGGATCCCGCGGGGACCACGAACAGTGCCGCTTACCTGGCGGGCATCGGCAGCACCGACGAACGCTCGCTCGCTGCCGAATCGATGGTCTCGATCATCCCGATCGTGATCTTCTTCCTGATCCTGCAGCGGCAGATCATGGACGGGATGAAAGGGTCCGTGAAGGGGTGACGTAGTCGAGTAGCGGCGTCCGCATTCGGTCGACAGCGTCATGACTTCACGCACCGATGCCAAAACGCGCGCCACGTCATAACCCTGTGAGTCAGCTTCGATGGGTGGCGGACCAGCGGGGACTAGACCGCTGTCTCGTTCTACCGCAGTGCGCCCTGGACCTGGTAGAGCCCGGCTTCCAGATAGACGATGCAGAGCTGAGCGATCGCCAGGCACAGGCCGATGCAGTCAGCCCGCAGAATCCTCGCGCGCCGCTAGCAGCCGATCCACGATCTCCTCATACACGTCTTGCGTGTAGTGGAACGGGGCGAGGCCCCAGCGATGCTCGGGATCCGCCAGCACCTCGTCCTCGGCGAACTCCAAAATTGAGAAACCGAGCTCGCGGAGCTGGTTGTAGTACCGAGGGTACGTTTCATTCGCCTCTTGGGCGGTGGTGCCCATGCTTCCTGGCGTCTCCTGCCCATCGACCGTGGACCTCGCCCACGGCATCTGCAGTACGACCGTCCTTCCGAACAGGCCGATAGTTCGCAGATAATTGCGGAACTGTTCGGCACGTTCGGCCCACAGGGCGAAGTGCTCATCGGTCCCAAAAGCAATATGGCGAGTGCCCTCGACGGCGGCGAGCGCCTCGGGCACCGCGACCAGGTCGATACTGCGGGTCACTGCTGTCCCATCATCGAACACGTGCACACCATGACGCTCATCGGTGAGGTCCCACAGCAGGATGTCGGTTCTTCCCCGCGCTCCCTTGACGCGGTCCTTGACATCCCCGGCGAAGTCGGATGCCATCATGCGCCGCTGGAAGTTATGCGCGACCTGGGCCTCTGCGGGAAACTTCTCAGAGACGTCCTGGCCGGCGGAGAGGAGGGATTGGCGCGCGATGTAATCGACGACCGTGAACCTGCCGTGGCCAGCGAGATCCACGGAGTCCCGTGCTACGCAGCTGCCGTATACGGTGACTCGCACAGATGACTGCTCGTCTGATTGCTCGGCCACGATTCTCCTACTACCTCCGTCGATCGACCTATTTGCCTCGGGCCCGTCAGAGTACCCGCGTCGACTCTGTCGCCCCCACGGTTGCCGAAGACCTGTGGCGCTCGTGACAGCGTCCATCGACCGGCCGGCACCCGATGGTGACACCACTCTGCGAGGCAGGTCACCATGGGATCATGGAGCGCCCGATCTCCCGCTCCCCCGACCAGAGGTGCCTATGCCCGCGCAGTCCTTCTCGTCCCCCCTCCAGACCCTGCGCACGGGACTGTGGCATCTACGCACCGGCGGCTTCTCACAGCTGCGCACCTGGCAGCGACGCCGACGCACGGCGTCCTACGGCATCGGAGATGGAGTCGGCTCCTTCGACGGCGAAGGACACCTCTCCTTCCCTGCCGCGAAAACCCCTGAGCGCGCTCCACACCTCCCCGGCCTGCGCGTTGCGGTGATCCTTGACGACTTCTCGATGCTCGCATGGTCATACGAGTTCGAGACGGTCGCTGTGACACCCGGATCGTGGCGCGAACAGCTGGCCGAGAAGCCGGTGGATCTGTTGCTGGTGGAGTCCGCCTGGCACGGCAACAAGGATGCCTGGCAGTACCAGCTGACCGGCTCGAAGGCGCCCAGCGCGCCGCTGCGAGAGCTGGTCGCGCATTGCCGCGATCACGGCATCCCCACGGTGTTCTGGAATAAAGAGGATCCTCCGCACTTCGAGGACTTCTTAGACACCGCCAAGCTGTTCGACCAGGTCTTCACCACCGACGTCACGCTGCTTCCCCGCTACCGCGAGGAACTTGGGCACGACCGGATCGAGGTGCTGCCGTTCGCGGCGCAGTCCGCAGTGCACAACCCGATCCGGCCCAAACATGGCCACCAGGAGCGGGATGTCGCCTTCGCCGGCATGTACTTCGCGCACAAGTTCCCCGAGCGGCGCGAGCAGATGGACATGCTTCTCGGCGGGGCGCTGGATGCCTCGGGGACGATGGAAACAGGTCTGGAGATCTTCTCGAGGTTCCTGGGCGACGACGAGCGCTACCAGTTCCCCGGGAAGCTCGCCGATCGCGTGGTGGGCTCGCTGTCTTACGACCGGATGCTCACGGCGTACAAGGCATACAAGGTGTTCCTCAACGTGAACTCCGTGGTGACGAGCCCGTCGATGTGCGCCCGACGGATCTTCGAGATCAGCGCATCGGGCACGCCCGTGGTCTCGGCACCCTCTCCGGCGATCGAGGAATTCTTCACAGCCGAGGAGGTTCCGCAGGCCACCTCCCGCGAGGACGCCGCGCACGTGGTGCGCGCTCTCGTCCGCTCGCCCGAACTGCGAGATCGAACGGTGCATCTGGCACAGCGCAGGATCTGGCACGAGCACACCTACACCCATCGGGCCCGGCAGGTGCTGGACTCGGTGGATCTCGGCGAGCTGGCCGGCACCACCGGGTTGGTCGGCGGAGGCAGTCTGCCCGCAGTGAGCATCATGGCCGCCACCAATCGGCCCGAACAGCTTGATCATCTGGTGGATCAGGTGGCGCATCAGGCCGGGATGGAGCGGCAGCTGCTGCTGATCACCCATGGCTTCGAGGCGCCGACGGAGACAGCCGAACGCGCTCGGGACCTCGGTATCGAGAACGTCGTGGTCCTCGAGGCCCTGAGCAGCTGGAGCCTCGGCGCCTGCTTGAACGCAGCCGTCGAGCGGGCCGACGGGGCCGTGTGCGCAAAGATGGATGACGACGACCTTTACGGAGACTTCTATCTGCACGATCTGTTGCGCGCCCGCGAGTTCACCGGGGCGGAGGTGGTCGGCAAGCACGCCCACTACATGTACCTCGCCGGCACCAACGCCACGCTGCTGCGCTTCCCATGGATGGAGCACCGCTTCACCGACAGAGTGATGGGGCCGACCATCACCGCCGGCCGCGACGTCTTCCGAGCGCATCCCTTCGAAGACGTGAGCCGCGGCGAGGACACCGCGTTCCTCGAATCAGTGGGGCAGGCCGACGGGAGGATCTACTCCGCCGATCGGTTCAACTTCACCCAGATGCGCCACGGCGACGCAGGCGGGCACGCCTGGTCCGCGAGCGACCGTGAGCTGCTGGCCAGTGGCGATGTTGCCTGGTTCGGGCGCAACGACTCACAGATCATGGTCTGAGCGGTGACCCACCGCCGATGGTGGATGCTCGGCGCCGCCTCACTGGTAGTGGTGCTGATCGTCGTGGCAGGTCTGGTCACCCAGCGGTCAGCTCTCTTCACCTCCGGCGCGCCGCTTGAGGGCCCGAACTCCCCGACCTCCTCCGCGCCACCGCCTCCTCCCCCAGCATGGGAGTCGACGGCTCTGCCTGGCTACGATTCGGATCCGGGCCCGCTGACTCTCACCCCTCTCGAAGAGGCGACTGGCGAACCGGTCACGGTCTCGCTCGCCCTCGAGCCTGGTGCAGTCACCACCGGCGGCAACATCGGTTTGAGCTTCGATGCCACCGAGCTCGCGAACCCGATCTGGAACTCGGACGAATCGAATCTGACACTCACTCTCGACGAGCTCGACCGGCCGGTGCTTCGGTTCGGTGGCAACGGGGTGGACCGCCGCATGTGGTGGACCTCCACCGAAGAGCCAGCCCCCGACTGGGCTGAGGCCACCGTCACCCCCGCGGACCTCGATCGGGTCGCCGCTGTGGCGGACGAGGTCGACGCACAGGTCACGATCGCCCTGGATCTCGGACACGACGATCCCGAGCGCGCTGCCGACATGGCCTCCCATGCGCAACAGGCATTCGGTGACCGCCTGCTCGCCGTAGCGATCGGCAACGAGCCGAACGGGTACTTCCATCCGAATCAGCCCCAGCTCGCTGTACGCGGCGAGTCCTGGGATCCTGCGGCATACCAAGAGTCGCTGCGGGAGTACTCAGCGGCACTGGAAGAGAAAGCCCCAGGGCTTCCCATCGCCGGGCCCGGCGCCTACGACGCTCCCTGGTGGCGGGCGTTCACGGAATCGGGGATTCCCGAGCAACGGGCCCTGACGCTGCATTGGTACCCACTATGGGACTGCAACGGTCCGGCTTCCTCGATCGCCAATCCGACGGTCGAGGATCTGACCTCCCCCGCGCTCCGCGAACAGGCCCGTCACATCATCGGTATGGGGGCGGAGGTCGCCGCGGAGCACGATCTTCCGCTGTGGATCGAGGAGACCGGGCCTACGTCATGCCCAGGCACCAATGACACGTCCCGCACCCATGCCCAGGCTCTCTGGACCATCGACTACGTGTTGACGGCAGCAGAGCTCGGGGTCGAGCGCACGGCGTTTCATGCCACTCTTCAGGCCTGCCAAGGCGGGGCGCCGATGAGTCCGGTCTGTGCAACCGGCGATCTCGACGAGCCCGGACTGATCGTCACCGGACGGTCCAGCTATCTCGCGTTAATGCAGCTCGGGCATCTGCCGGACGGGCAGGTCCTCTCCCCCGCTGTGTCCGGGGACGGTTCGGTGATGGTCCACGGCGTGCTGGGCGATGACGGGTCGCTGGCTCTGATGCTCGTGGACATGCGCGATCCTGCAACCTCAGTTGCCGTCCCGCTGGAGATCAGTGCTCCGAGCGGACTACCTGCTGACGCACCTGACTCATGGACGCTCACGGAGGGAAGCCAGCTCTCCGGAAAGACGCTCGACGGTCAGGACAGCCAACTCACTGCACCAGCAGAGATGTCCAGTGACTTCGTGGGAGCTGGACTGGGCCAGGCAGACCCCCTCACGGTGACCAGCGCCCCCGGGACGGTGACTCTCCTGCACTTGGAGCAAGTGGACAGCTCGCCAGCCTCAGATGGCGGGGGTGCCTGATCAGCTGGGATGGGGAGTCGGGCCTGGACTCCACTGCCCAAGTCAAAGCCATACAGCATATGGACATATCGAACATAGTGGAACAAAAGCTGTTGCTCCCGCGACAACCGATGACACTTCTAATGCTCGACAACTGCACAGAAGATACTCTGGCCCGGACCTTCCCTCCCCCCACCTTCCAGGAGCGCTTGATGAGCCCGAACGTCCCCCTCGATACGGTCGGTGTCATCGGCCTCGGCTATATCGGCCTGCCCACCGCAGCCGTTCTGGCACAGGCCGGTAAGACCGTGATCGGCGTCGACGTCAAGCAGTCGAGTGTGGATGCGATCAACGCCGGCCAGGTCCCCTTCGTCGAAGACGGGCTCGAGTCCGTACTGGCCGGAGTCGTTGCGCAGGGCAAGCTGAGCGCGCAGCTCGAGACCCCGGAGGCCGACGCCTACATCGTCTCGGTCCCTACCCCGTTCAAGGGCGACCACGACGCTGATCTCTCTTACATCGAGGCCGCGGCACGCGGTATCGCCCCCAAGCTCAAGGGCGGCGAGCTCGTCGTTCTGGAGTCCACCGCTCCCCCCGGTGCGACCGAGCACATGGCGAAGGTCATCCTCGATGCACGTCCCGAGTTCACCGACGAGCCGAACCTCCCGAACTCCCTGTACTTCTCCCACGCCCCTGAGCGCGTGCTCCCGGGCCGCATCATGATCGAGATGGTCGAGAACGACCGCATCATCGGCGGCACCACCCGCGAGGCCGCGGAGCTGAACCGCGATCTGTACGCGAGCTTCTGCACCGGCGAGCTGCTCCTGACCGATGCGAAGACCGCCGAAATGGCGAAGCTGACCGAGAACGCCTTCCGCGATGTGAACATCGCCTTCGCGAACGAGCTGTCGATCATCGCGGATCGCCAGGGCATCGACGTGTGGGAGCTCATCGATCTCGCCAACCACCACCCCCGCGTGAACATCCTCCAGCCCGGCCCCGGCGTGGGCGGCCACTGCATCGCCGTGGACCCGTGGTTCATCGTCTCTGCTGAGCGTGAGCACTCCAACCTGATCCGCACGGCCCGCGAGGTGAACGACTCCAAGCCCGAGCTCGTGATCGAGAAGGTTCTCGAAAAGGCCGACAAGTTCAAGAGCCCGACGGTCGCCGCCCTCGGCATCGCCTTCAAGGCCAACATCGATGACCTGCGCGAGTCCCCCAGCCGCAACATTGCTGGCGCGCTCGCCGAGCGCCTCTCCCAAGGCACCGTACTGGTCGTGGAGCCGAACGTCGATAAGCTCCCCCGCGAACTCGCCGAGCGTGACAACGTGGAGCTCGTGGAGTTGGGCGCCGCCATCGAGCGTGCGGACATCGTGCTTCTGATGGTGGACCACGACCCCTTCAAGGCGATCGACCGTGAGCTCCTCAATGAGAAGATCGTCGTCGACACCAAGGGGTTGTGGCGATGACGCAGGCCAACAACTCCGGAACCGGCAAGTCCTGGTTCCGTGGCGGGAAGGCTTCGGAAAGTCGCATGCAGGCATCTCAGCAGGAGCAAACTGCCGCGATCGATGCAATCCTCGCGGAGCTGCGCCAGCTCGCTCAGGATGCCCCCGGAGCAGAGAAGGCCCTCCCTCGCTTCCGCGGAGCCGTCGCTGCGTCGGGCTTCGACACCAAGGTCCTGCTCGAATATGCGCGCTTCCTCGTCCGCATCTCTCGCGGCAGCACGGCCGAAGAGGTCCTCGCGCTGTCCCTTGCGCAAAACGGTGCCCAGGTCGACGCTCTCGAGCTCTATTTGGAGCTCGTACGAGAGCTGGAGCTTCCAACCGAGCGAAACGTATGGGCACTCGGTCGCCTCTCTGCAGATGTCAGCGCGCACCCGGCGGAGCACCGCGCAGCACTCGACTACGCCATTCCGCACCGGCTCGCCCCCGTTCTCGACACCATCAGCACCGCGGGCGACCCGGTCAGCCGCGCGATCGTGCAGATCAACCAGGCCTACCTCGACCAAGCTGTCTCCGACGAGGCGCTGACAGCGATCGGCTCAAGCGCCGGTATCGGCGAGAACGACCTCGTACGCGCTCACATCACCGTTGCTCTCGCGCGCGGGAATCGAGGGGTCGCCTCAGATCTCCTGAAGTCGGCAGATGCGAAGGCGGTGCCGCTCAATGCTCTGCGTCGCGCGATTCGCCGTGCCCGCTCGGCCGGCAAGCAGAAGCAGCTCGTCGAGTATCTGGAGCGATACCGAGCGCTGAAGCCGGAGGATGCGTGGGCGAAGCGGCTGCAAGCTGATGTCCAACGGAACGCGGTCAGCAACTATCAGCTGGGCAAGACGGGCTTTCCATTCCCGAAGATGAAGCAGACGCCCGCGTACGAAGCGCAGCCGGACCACGTCTTCTACCTGCTGCACAACTCGTTGCCGCACAACTCTGCTGGTTACGCCACGCGTACCCACGGCCTGCTTTCGGAGCTGAACCGTATCGGGTGGGACGTTGACGGGGTCACTCGCCTCGGTTACCCCTATGACATGCCGGGCAAGGCAGAACTGCCTGATGTCCCGATCCACGAAGTGGTGGGAAACGTCGACTATCGGCGCCTGCTCAAGGGCCGTGGCATTGAGAAGAAGAACCCACTATTCCACTACACCGAGCGTTACTCCGGTGCACTCACGGAGCTCGCCATGGAACAACGGCCCGCGATCATCCACGCGGCGTCGAACCATTGGAACGGTCTCACGGCGGTGAAGACTGCGCGCAAGCTCGGAATTCCGTCGATCTACGAAGTTCGGGGCCTCTGGGAGGTCACCCGAGGTTCTCGGAACCCCGAGTGGGCCAAGGGCAACATGTACAAGTACATCGCCCGCATGGAAGCAGATGCCGCGAAGGGCGCCACGCAGGTCTTCGCGATCACCGAGGCGCTCCGCGAGGAGCTCATCAACCGGGGTGTAAATGGAGAAAAGATCCGAGTGGTCCCGAATGGGGTCGACACTTCTCGCTTCACTCCGATCGCCCGGGACGAGGAACTCGCAACTCGACTCGGAGTAGCAGGCAAGACAGTCATCGGCTATGTCGGCTCGGTGCTGGACTATGAAGGTATCGAGCTGATCCTCGAGGCTGCAGAGGTGCTCAACCGTTCGCGCGAGGATTTCCACGTACTGATCGTCGGCGACGGTGCCGAGCTCGAACGATTCCAGAACCACGTCCAGGAGCACGAGCTCGAGCACGTGGTGACCTTCACCGGCCGCGTGCCGCACGAGGAAGTTGAGCGCTACTACTCGCTGGTGGACATCACCCCGTTCCCGCGGTTGCCTTTGCCGGTCTGCGAGATGGTCTCCCCGCTCAAGCCCTTCGAAGCGATGGCGATGGGCAAGGCTGTCATCGCCTCCGACGTCGCGGCCCTCAAGGAAATCGTCACACCGGGCGTGAACGGGTACCTTCACGAGAAGGGCAACGCTGAGTCCCTGATCGAGCAGCTCACGAAGCTGCTCAACGACCAGGAGCACACGAAACGAATCGGTGCGCAATCGCGTAAATGGGTAGAGACCCACCGCGACTGGACGCAGATCGCGAAGACTATCGCGGACGTGTACCGCGAACTAGCCTGAGGGCCGCGACCGAACGCGGGAGTCTCCGCGAGCTGTCAAGAAGCTATCCATCCGGTCACAGCAGCGAGCGGTCGACGAACATGACAGGCACGAACCCCTGGCTCCTGAGGGCCAGAACACCAGTGCACACAAGGACGTGAGGTTACATTGCTTTCACATTTCGAGCCCGTAGTGATCCACCGCGGATCAGACTTCACGGAATCCCAGTTCACCGGCTATGCATTCAGCAATGTCGATCTCATCATCGGCGCGCAGGGATATGAGGACTGGGCCCTCGAGAAAAAGAGTCAGCTGGCGCACCACGAGGACGGTTGCTACATCCTCGCCCGACCTTCACCTCGTGGCTACGAGATCGGCGCCGACTACAAGGGATACTGCAAGGTATACATCTACCGGCATCTGCACGAATGGGCGGTATCGAATTCATTCAGCAGTCTCGTGGAGTTCGCTCACTCCCAGGGCTGGCCTGTCACACTCAACGATCACGCGTTCTTGACGCACTCTTTCCCGGGCGCATTCTGGCAGCAGAGCTCAACCTTCGAGACCTCCGTTGCGGAGATAACCCTCCTTCCTCGGACCTATCTCATCGAGGTGACACGGGAAGGCGAGCTCTCCACCGCGCCGGCGTCCGTGCCTGGCGGCCCGGAAGCCTACGCAACGTACGCAAGGGCACTCTCGGATTTCCAGAGTCTCTGGGTCGGCCGGCTGGGCACGGCCGTCAGACACACATCAAACGTCGTCACCGCTGAGCTGACGGGTGGTCTGGACTCACGAGTCGTGCTGTCACTGCTCCTCAGCTTGCGTCAGCACTTCCCCACCTATTACTCCAACCAACTGTTCATGCGCTCGAATCCGACACAGATCGACGACCTCGAAGTGGCCACGAGGCTCTGCAAGGTATTTCGCCTGAACCTCAACAAGCCCGCCCCCCGAGGAAAGCATGGCGTCGGTGCATACGACCCCGTGACTCGTTGGTGGGAGACCTCCCTCGGGTCGTACACCCCCATCTACTTCGCCCCGAGGAGCAGCACAGTCGGCCACTTCACGGTCGGCGGTCATGGCGGCGAGGGACATAGGTCGTATTGGAGTATCGATTCTCCGCACGCGAAGCTGAAAGAGTTCGAGGACCGGTTCTCCGGTTCCTCCAGGTTCCGCGCGATGCGCGATGCGTTCGACCACACCCAGGACATCCTGGACGCCCAATACCCCGGTGTCCCGAAGACTGTCGCGCACTACAGGGAGTTCAGAGACCGCATACACAGCGGGCTCCATGCGCAGAACACGGTGCGGATGCAGCCGCTCTCTAGCAGAGCGAGCTACCAGGCGACGGACCTCTTGCCCGGTGATGCTCTGGAGCGTGGCCAGTTCCTCTACGACATCATCGGAAACTCCGCTCCCGGCCTCCTCCGCCAGCCCTTCGACAAGCCAGAGAAGAGGCCCGGCACGGACACTCTCCGGGATATGACCTACGCGAACCCGATGTACCCTATCCGGGGCTCGCTCTACGGCGCTGAACAGCGCGCAAGCACCACGACTCCGGCGTCTTTGCCCTCGTGGGAGCGCCTTCGAGGTGCGTACAACGTGGCCCTCGGCTCCGCGAAGCAGATGCCGCTCCCTCCGGGCACGATCAAGACCGCTGAAGAAGCGTGGCGGGCTATCACCGAGAACGGAAAGCTCTCACACCCGAAGCATTCCGTCGGCATTCAGCATGTCATCCTGAGCGGCCTCATCGACGGGACTCTCAGCCGGTCATCGCTCTGATCCGTCACCGCCGGGAGCTGTGCCACGCAGGCCCACACCAAGGAGAGACATGACCGCACCAGCACCTTTGCTCTACTCACGGGGCTTCCTCCTGACGAATGTCGAAGAATCACTCCTCGACAGCCTGGAGCACTACACGAAGAAGCAGGTAGGGACGAAAATTCTCTATCATGACGAAGTCACGCCTGTCGACATCCACGCGTCGCACGAGGGATGGCTTGCTCTCGTGGGGACGGTGCTTGAGACCACGCTGCAGCCGGGCAACCACCGAGCGGAGCCAGTCGCTTCACGACTCTGGCACTCCTTCCGCGACGGTGGACTGGACGCGTTGGAAGATGAGCTCTACGACCTCGGTGGTCGCTACGCAGTCCTCATCTCGAGCAGATCGGGCACGTGGGTCTATCACGATGCCGCAGGCACTCGAGCCGTCTATTACGACGTGGTGAGTGGCCTCGTCGGCTCCCACTTCGACATGCTCGCGCGGCTGTGCGCCGGCCGCCCGTCCCGCCCTCATCGCATCGACACGTTGCGTCTCGACCTGCGAAATCGGTTTACCGCTCATTCCGACATTCTGGCGCTACTCCCGAACCATCGCCTGGACTTGCAACGAACGATACAGGAACGATTCTTCCTCATTCATGCCAATCAAGCGAAGTCTGAAGACTTCGAAACCAAGCTTTCTGCAGTCATGGGATCCTGGGAATCACAATTGGCCCATGCTCTATACCAGTCCGACGAAGTCGGATTCTCCATGACCGGGGGCCAGGATTCTAGACTTCTCCTGGCGCTGGCGGGTAAATTTACGAACTCCCTCACCTCTTTCACCTATACGTACGCTGGAGCAGATTCCGGAGCACCGCCTCAGAGCAAGTGGGATGAGTCGATGAAGCTGGACTTCGACATCGTGAAGAGGCTGCAACCGTTCCTGCCGTCGAGACACACGTTCATCACAAAGCCTGAGAAGGGTCAGGGAGCCTGGAGGGCAGCCCACATTGCCACCCTTCGCAGAAATTCTGAAGGCGTACACGGGCAATGGCTTCTCTCTGACTACATGGCGCTCTTCAGTTCGCGAAGCTCGCTTCATTATCGCGGAAATCTGGTCGGGCTCGGCCGACTTATCTCCGCACAACCGCAATCATTGGGTGATCCCTACGGGAGGCTTCGAACTCTCGTGAAAAATCGAGCCAGCAAGAAGTCCGACCCTGCCTCGATAGCACTTAAAATCCATGACAGCTCGGAGGTGCACAAGCAATACGAAAGCGTTCATCCCGATTACGAGTTGACAGACGTCTGGTACTGGGAGAATCGCCTCGCTCGCTGGTACGCTCAATTATTGAACGAAACCGACGTCGCTTTCGAGACTTTCACGCCGTTCAATACTCGCAGAATTATTGACGCTTTCCTTTCCATGCATCCCGCAGACCGCAAAGAGGGCGTCATGCAGTGGGAGCTGATCTACCGAGGAAATCCTTACCTAACTTTTTTTGCTGCCAATGCACTCGATGATCTCTATCGGGACCATGTCTCGAGCGGGAGAGCACGGTCCGTGTAAACATGTACGCCAGAGTCTGAGATGATGCCCGCCCGAGACCCTTATCGGCGCACCTCAACTGGAATTGGCTCCTTGGACGGATGGCCCTGATCCGATTCTTCAAAATCCCACTTCACGAAGGGCTCTTATGGACGTCTCGCACCTCGACCACATCCTCGACAGGCTTCCCGACACTTCGGAGAACGTCTATGGCAAGGGCACGCTCACCAGCGTGATGAGTGGCTATATCGCGGCCGCAGATGAAGTTCGAGTTCCGTACCGCGTGGCCAAAGACAGTCGCGACCGTCGATACGTGCAGCTCCTGCGCAGGGACGGATCACACATGGCGGATATCGAGCCCGTGTTGCTACCCGGGTGCTCAGTGGCGACGAGGGCCATCTGCAACAACAAGATCTCTACGGCGACAATCCTCCAGCAGAAGGGCGTCCGCACCCCCTTCACTTCCGTCTACACTGCGGAAGACATCGACCGGGCGCTCGGGGAGGCCTTTCGTCACGCGCCGCAGGTGGTGATCAAGGCTCGCGCGCTTACGCTCGGCCGCGGAGTATTCCTCAACGTTACACGGGATAATTTTCGCGAACACTTCACTGCGTGCTTGAACGCGCAGAAGAAGACTCGTCAACCGGACGTCCTGGTCCAGGAAATGTTGCCGGGCTTCGAAATGCGAGTGACTGTCGTTGAAGGCGCGGTCGACAACGTTCTGGTACGCATCCCGGCTTACGTGGTCGGTAATGGAAGATCCACCATCAGTGCGCTGATCGATGCGAAAAATCTAAAGCGCTCGAAGTGCGCCTTCTTCGGCAAGAAGTTGATTGCAAGGGACCACAACCTTCGCTCATACATGCAGGCATACAGCCTAGAATTCTCACAGGTGCCAGAGCAGGGTGAGCGTGTGCTCCTCTCTTCGATCTCCAACGTGTCCTACGGCGGCGAGACGGCAATCGTCACCGACCTCGTGTCTGATGAGATCAAGGACATAGCGCTCCGCGCGGTGGCGGCGGTTCCCGGGCTGCGTACGGCAGGTGTCGATGTCATGGCTGAGAATTTCAACTCGTACTCGCCTGTGGTCATCGAGTTAAATTCCTTCCCCCACGCGAACCTGTCGATCTACCCCTATTTCGGATCGGGGACCAACCCGTTCACTCGATTCCTTCGCGCCGTTTACGCGGAGGACGCGCTGCTCCGCGGAGTGATAGACGAAATCGCGCCCGACGATCAACACTTCCTTACCAATTACCAGAAGTTCTATGCCCTGAAAGACCGCCTAGAGTTGGAAATGGTCGCGAGATAGGATCAAGGGCCAGTTGCCCGAGCAGTATGCTTAGGAGCGATCCGGACTGAATAGGTCACGCATTGACGAAATGAGCCGAATCAGGCAAGACGGAGTGCCAGTTCTGTGGGCGGAGTTTCTGCACCATCGATAGCAGCCGATAGAACTGCTGTCGTCATCTCTTTTGCTGGTGGATGATGACCCTCGGGCCCGTGGAACAATACGGGATGTACTGAATGCTGTGGGGGCAAACATTTCATAAACGGCTCAAAGTGCCCGTCCACATGGGTACGGTCGTTCAAGTTCTGTAAGTAGAAGACGCAGACGTCTCGAGGCTGCTTGTAAAGCCGCCTGAGATCCGTGACGGCCGGAATCTTCTTCACGAGGTTCACTCCCTCGAGACCCCACCCGAGCCTTGCATATCGACCCACGGCCCCCGCACTGTAGTTCGCAAGATCGGTCTGCGGGTTGACTGGCACGGCTATCGCCCCAGGGTAGTGGGCAGCAAAATAGAGTGCCGCAAATCCACCACCGGAAGCGCCGAACATTACGGGCTCTTCGCGGTTCGTGGTGAATGACCCTGCTGTGGCGGGTATTCACGC
>NZ_JBQDLF010000028.1:0-55173 GCF_052095815.1 Brachybacterium sp.
ATACCCGCCACAGCAGGGTCATTCACCACGAACCGCGAAGAGCCGGTTAAGCATGTAGGGCCATCTCCTTCACGTGGAGTCGGTAGGTAGCGCCGTGCTGGTTCTTCGGCTGCGCGATCAGCTCCAGCAGCGGGGGCCGGTCTGTCCCTTCGGGGCGCTCTTGCAGCACCCGCAGGGCACGGATCGCTGTGGTGCGGCTGATCTGGCAGGTGCGCTGGATCCACCGGGCGGACACCTGCACCTCGTCGTCTTCCCCGGCGAGGAATGCCACGGCGGTCAGCACGCGCCGCTGAGCCGGGCTGAGCGCGGGGGTGGGCACCAGCGGCAGCATGCTCGCGCTCGGGCAGGGTCCTTCGACCCTGAGCGGTGGCACACCGGGGGGTGGTGGGGGCAACGTGATCTGGTAGGTGGCGCGGCGTGACTGTCCTGGACGGTGCACCTCGGTGAGGGCAGTCGCCCCGGTTCGCCCCACGGTCGCCTTGCTCATGTGCCGGTTCCAGGCGCTGTCGGGGTCGCACAGATCGCCTATGGCATCGCTGACCTGATGGGGTGTGAGGCCGGTGAACCGGGCGATGCGCTCGTGGCCGCTCAGGGCGACGCCCTCAACGTTCCGGCGGTAGATGTCGCAGGCCAGCGCCAGCAGCACCAGATTCTGCGCCTGGGTGTAGTGGACAGAATGCGCCGTCACGATGGCCACGTAATCGCGGGCACCGTCAATCACGATGTCGCTGTGGCCGTCGGACAGGTCGGCGTCGGCACGGTGGTGGTCGATCTGTTCGGACTCGTCGGCAGCGTCGGTCGACGGTGACCAGGTGCCGGGCGCCTGGTCAGGGGTATTCATGCGATCCGCCCTGCCAGGGGGCCGGTAGTCGCGGTGTGGCTGTTGCGGTCGATCAGCTCGGCCACGTCGATTGGGCGGAAGCACACCCGGCGCCCGAGGCGGGTGGGGGCGATGCACAGCGGTGCGGCGGCGTCGAGCGCGATCCAGCGCTCCAGCGTGGTGCGGCTGATGCGCAGCCAGTGCGAGGTCTCATCGAACCGCAGTAGCCGGGCGCCGCTCAGCTCGGGGAGGTAGGACGCTGGTGGGCGGGGCAGGGTGCCGGTGGCGGCGTGAGTGACCAGGGCGTCGAGCGCTGAGGCGCGGACCAGCACGCGGGAGCCGAGGCGGACGACGGGCAGGCGTCCAGCGGCCAGCCAGCGGTCGAAGGTCCGTTCGGTGGTGGCGGCGTGGTCGGCAGCTTCGTGCCGGGCCAGCAGGACCAGTGAGGCGGGCAGGGGGATGGGCGTCCAGGTGGGCGCGGTGGGGGCAGACATGCGGGTTTCTCCCTAGGTGTGCCGCCTAGGGGTGTGCGCGTGTATGCCGGTGCGGCCTGGTGTCAGGCGGCGAGAGTGACAGCGCAGCGCGGGTACGGCACCGGCATACCGGGGGCCGGTGGTGCTGCGGTCAGGGTCGAGCGGGTCAGGGCGAGGCGTTGCGGGGCCGGTGCGGGCAGCTCTGAGGCGCGCAGCAGCAGCCCGGCGACGTACAGCGCGGCGAGGTGCTGAGCGGTCCGCAGCAGGGCGAGCAGGGCCGGGGACAGGTCGGTGAGCGCGTCGGCGCTGTGCGGCTGTTCTCGCTCCACCGTGTGCGCGATCGCGGCCCGTGCGTGGCGGGCGGCGGCGGGGGGCACGTCGCGCTCGCGGGGGTGGTCGTGTTCGGCCAGCAGCAGCCGGGCGGGGTGGTCCGGGGGCAGGTATCCGTCGACGGCGGCGAGGGCGTCACCGTGGCGGGCGGCGGTGCGGTTGCTCGCATCGGTGCGGCGGCGCACGTCGGCGCGGCGCTCGCGGTGCTGCGGTGCCTGAGGTGCGAGGGCGAGTGCGTCGACCTCGGCGGGTGGCGTGGTGCAGGTGCAGGTGAGCGGGGAGCAGGGGGCATCGGCTGCGGCGAGGGTCCAGTCGCTGAGGGATCCCAGCGTCTCGGCGTGGCGATCGGCGCTCACGGTTGCATCGGCAGCCGGTAGGTCCAGGGCGAGGGCGGCGAGGTCATCCCACAGGGCCGCGTGCTCGGCACAGGGGCTCTCCAGTTCGGCGGCGAGGGCCAGTAGCACGCGACGGGGCCGGGGGCGGCGTGTGGCCGTGCCCCGGTCCCATAGGTGCTGTGCTGTCCTCATGTCCCACATCATGACAGGGTGCACAGTCAGTCGACGCCATGGCGAAGCGAAAGCGCAGGACAGGACGAAAAGTGAACCCCTACGAGGTGACATTAGGCGACATTAGCCGACATGCGTACGCGGGCAGGCAGGGGTAACGGGGCGTCGGCCACGGCGTCGACCACGGACCATAGTTCGTCCACGTCCAGCCCGACGTAGCGCTGCGTGACCGATGGGGAGCCGTGGCCCAGCAGGCGCTGGACGGCGTACAGATCCCGGCTGGCGCGGTAGATGTTCGTGGCGAACCGGTGGCGGAGGGTGTGCAGGGTGTGCGAGGGCGGCAGCACCTCGGCGGCGAGCTTGCCCACGTAGCGCGGGGACAGGTGACCGTCGGGGTGATCGGACGGGAACAGGTACCCGTCGGGGAGCGTGAGCAGGGCGCGGCCCAGGTTCTCGGGGACGGGCACGATGCGCTCGCGGGCGCCCTTGCCGTGCACCAGCAGGGCGACCCGTCCGGCGCGCTCGCGCAGGTCTCGGGTGTGGCACGCGGCGATCTCGGCCCGGCGTAGTCCCACCTCAGCGGCCAGGCGCAGGATCAGGCGGCGCCGGTCGTCGGCGCGGTCCAGGGCGTCGGCTAGATCCTCGTCGGGGATCGGTCGCGGCAGCGGCCTGGGGGTCGACACCTCGGGCAGCAGTTTGGCCGGTGAGGTGGCGACATGGCCCACCAGCTCGGCCCAGCTGTAGAACGCTCGCAGGGTCGAGCGGCGAGCACGGCGGGTCTCGGGGGCCAGCTCGGCGTCGGCCATGACATAGGCGAGCAGATCCGCGTCGGTCACGGACCAGGGGTGTGTCTCGGCGTTGCGGCGGGCGAACCGGGCCAGCTCTTGCCTGCGGGTGGTGCGGGTCGTCTCGGGACGGCCCCGCATGATCAGGTAGGCGTCGAACAGCTCCAGCGCCTCGCGCCACAGGGCGGGCACGACAGCTCGGGGCGGGCCGTAGGACCGGGCCGGTGCGGGACCAGCTGGCGGCAGCCCCTCGGGGCGGGCACCGGGCAGGGTCCCGGCTGGCGAGCTGGTGAGGTGACCTGCGCGCACGGCCCAGGCGTAGAACGTGCGCAGGGTGGCGCGACGTGAGCGCCAGGTGGCGGGGGCGATCTGTTCGCGGGCGAGCCAGGCCAGCAGCGTGTCGGTGCTCAGGTCCCACGGGGTGTGCTTGGGGTGCGCCTCGCGCAACTGGGCGAGGATCGCGGCGTGCTTGCGCCGTGAGGTGTCGGCAGCGCCCTGCGTTGCCAGGTCGAGGTCGAACAGCAGCAGGTAGTAGCTCCACTGGTCACGCGGGGCGAGGGCGGCGAGGTCGGCGGGGTGCGGCATGACGGTTCTCTCTCAGTGCTCGGGGTGATCGTGGTGGCCCTCGGCGCGGGCGTCGGCCTGCGCGGCCTGTAGCTGGTCCTCGGCGGCGAGGATCGCCAGCGGGTGCGCGTCGGGGTCATGCGTGACGCGGTGGTGTTCGGCGCGTGCGGCGGCGAGGTAGTCCGGCGCGGGAACCTCGGCAGGGACGCTCTGTGGGCGCACCAGGCGCAGCGGGGCGGCATCTGTGGGGGCGGGCAGCGGGTCACCGTCGAGCACGCCGCGTGGGCACGCCCAGGCGGTGAACGATGCGAGCGCGGCGGGCAGCTCGGCGTGCTGCGCTGCGGTGAGGTCGGCGCCCTCGGCGGCATTGGCGAGGTCATCGGCGGTCACGTCCAGCGGCGAGGGATCGCCCAGGGCGCGCACGACGGCCAGCAGCAGGGCGGGGTGCCCGTTCGGTGCCAGCGGGATCCCGTCAGGGCTGATCCGGTGCGGTAGGTGGGCGTGGGTGTCGTGGTCCCAGGCGAGCATGGCGACCAGCCAGGCGGGCGGGAACAGGTTCAGGTCGAGCGGGGGCGGGGCGGTGTCGGTCATGGCGGGGTGCTCACTCTCAGGCGGTGCGGACTAGGGACAGGTGGCGGCGCGCAGGCGCAGGGGCCGGCTGTGCGGCAGGGACAGGATCCGGGGCAGGTGCGACAGCGGGCGGCGCCTCGGGCGACGGCGACGGGGGCACGGGGCCGGGCGCGGCGAGGGCGTCGAGCTGGTCAGCGATCCAGCGGTCACGGTCGGCGCGGGCGTGCTGGTAGATCGCAGCAGCACGGGGCGTGCTGTGCCCGATCCGGGCCTGTAGCTCGGCCTGGGTGGCCCCGGCGATCGCGGCGAGGGTGGCCCCGGTGTGGCGCAGGTGGTGCCAGGTGGCATCGGGGCGCCCAATCGCCTCGCGGGCACGGCGCAGGGCGCGGGTGCGGTCGGCGCCGCGCCAGGGGCCACCGGCAGGGGTGGTGAACACCAGCGCCTCGGCGCCGGACGCGGTGTGCTCGGCCAGGTGGGTGGCGAGGGTGGCGGCGACGGATCCGGGCAGGGACACGGTGCGGCGCCCGGCTGCGGATTTGGGCGGGCCGTAGGTGATGGGGGATCCGGGGACCTCCACCAGTGCGCGGCGCACGGTGACGGTGCGGGCGGTGGTGTCCACGTCGGTGCGGCGTAGGGCGAACAGCTCACCGGGGCGTAGCCCGGACCAGGCGGCGACCAGCACGGCAGCGGACAGCTCGGCAGGGACAGCGGCGGCGAGGGCGCTCACCTCCTCGGCGCTCAGCGGCAGCCGTTCGGGGTGGTCGACCTGACCGGCGCCCTTCACCCTCGCGGGGTTGTGGGGGATCAGCCCGTCGGACGCGGCTTGGTTCAGCACGGCCCGCAGCAGCCGGTAGGCCTGCGCGGCGGCGGTGCGGCCCGCAGTCTCGGGCACGGCGCCCTCGGCGTGGCCGGGGGATCCGGCAGCGCGCCAGGTGTCCAGGATCGCGGGGGACAGGCGCCCGGTGGGGGCGACGGTGTACCCGGCCTGCCGTGCCCAGGCGCGGGCGGGGTGGGAGCGGGTGGCGCGGCGCACTGCGGAGCGCTGGGCGTGGCCGACGGCCTCGGCGTGGGCGTGGTCTGTCAGTGCCGTATGCCACTCGCGCAGCAGGGGCGTGGTCAGGGTCGACAGCGGCAGCGGCCCGAGGTCGATCCGGGCGGCGTCGGTGCCGACGGGGCGCAGGATCCAGCGCTCAGCGGTGCGGTGGTACAGGTCCAGCGTGCGGGGGCGCAGCCGTGAGGCGTTGGTGCGCAGGTAGGTGGCGACGGCCTCGGCCACGGTGATGCGGGTCGGGATCACGGCAGCGGTGTTGCCTGCCAGCAGCTCACCGCGCACGCGGGCCAGGTAGTCGGTGGCCTCACGCTTGGTGGCGAAGGTGCGGGGTGCGGTCACCAGGCGCCCGTCGGGGCCGGTGAATCGTGCGCGGTAGCGGCCTGAGCGCTGGCGGTCGATCTGACCGAACTCACGGTGTGTGCGGCGGGGCATCGGGGGACCTTTCGGGGCAGTGGCCCCGCAAAGCCCCGCAAATACCCGGTTCCCGCGTGCTCAGCCGCTCGGCCCCGCACACCTGCGCCGCTGTGACCAGCGGTGATACATGGAGCGGGCGACGGGAATCGAACCCGCGTAATCAGTTTGGAAGACTGAGGCTCTACCATTGAGCTACGCCCGCGCTGCGGCTCTATTGAACCAGATCAGCGATGCAAGAGCACATCCGCAGTGGCCTAGGCGACATGCATCTGCTCACAGCGCCCGGGCCAGACCGAGGCACTCCGCAGTGGGAACGGGTAATATCTCCAAGGTTGCCCCCCGGGGTGTAGCTCAGCTTGGTAGAGCACCCGCTTTGGGAGCGGGAAGTCGCAGGTTCAAATCCTGTCACCCCGACTCCGCGTCGGGTCGCCCGCGTGCGGGCCCGGGGCGCCATCAGAAACGTCCACCTACTGTCCATCTACAGGGAGACCTGACCAGTGAAGACCGAGTCCGAGAAGCTCAGCCCCACCCGGGTGAAGCTCACCGTCGAGGTGCCCTTCGACGAGCTCAAGCCCGCCGTCGAGACCGCCACCAAGAAGATCGCCGATCAGGTGCAGATCCCCGGCTTCCGCAAGGGCAAGGTCCCCTCCAAGCTCGTCGAGCAGCGCTTCGGTCGCCCCGCGATCATGCAGGAGGCCGTCAACGACGCCCTGCCCGACTTCTACCAGCAGGCTGCTGCTGAGGCGGAGATCAAGCCCGTCGGCCGCCCCGAGGTGGAGATCACCGAGGTGCCCGGCCTGGACGGCTCCGAGGACGGCAACCTGCTCTTCACCGTCGAGCAGGACGTGCGCCCCGAGATCGAGCTGCCCGACTTCTCGACCTACGAGGTCGAGATCGACGAGCCGACCGTCGACGAGGACGCCGTCGAGGTGCGCCTGGACGAGCTGCGCGAGCGCTTCGGCACCCTCGTGGGCGTGGACCGCCCCGCCGAGGATGGCGACTTCGTCTCCCTCGACATGGTCGCGACCATCGACGACGAGGAGATCGAGTCCGTCGAGGGCGTGTCCTACCAGATCGGTGAGGGCAACATGCTCGAGGGCCTCGACGAGGCGCTCATCGGCCTCTCCGCCGAGGAGACCACCACCTTCGTGTCCAAGCTGGCCGGTGGCGACCGTGCCGGTGAGGACGCGCAGGTGAAGGTCACCGCACAGTCCGTCAAGGTGCGCGAGCTGCCCGAGGCCGACGACGAGTTCGCCGAGATGGCCTCCGAGTTCGACACCATCGACGAGCTCAAGGATGACCTGAAGAAGCAGGCCGCCGCCGACGCCGAGGGCAACCGTGTGGGCCTGGCCCGCAACGCCCTGCTCGAGAAGCTCCTCGAGGAGCTCGAGATCCCGGTCCCCGAGCAGCTGGTGGAGGACGAGATCCTCTCCCACCTCGAGAACGAGGGCAAGGAAGCTGGCGACCCGCACGGCGAGGAGATCCGCGAGGACACCGAGAAGGCCGTTCGCGCCCAGTTCCTGCTCGACGAGATCAACGGCACCCGCGAGGTGAACGTCGATCAGAGCGACCTCATGAACTACATGACCCAGCTCTCGACCCAGTACGGCATCGAGTCCAACCAGCTGCTGCAGATGCTCGCCCAGTCGGGTCAGCTCGAGCAGATCTTCTCCGAGGTCCAGCGCTCCAAGGCGCTCGAGGTCGTCCTCGCCGAGGTCACCGTGAAGAACACCGCTGGCGACGTCATCGACCTGGGCCTGAAGGCCGAGGGCGCCGACGCCGACGCGGCAGAGGCCGACGAGAAGCCCGCCAAGAAGGCCCCGGCCAAGAAGGCCCCGGCCAAGAAGGCCGCTGCCAAGAAGGCGCCGGCCAAGAAGGCTGCTGCGGCGGATGACACCGACGCAGCGGAGGCCGACGAGAAGCCCGCCAAGAAGGCTCCGGCCAAGAAGGCGCCGACGAAGAAGGCTGCTGCGGCGGATGACGCTGACGCCGCTGAGGCGAAGCCGGCCAAGAAGGCTCCCGCCAAGAAGGCACCGGCGAAGAAGGCCGCTGCGAAGAAGGACGAGGCCGCCGAGGCGACCGACTCCGAGTGACTCGCCGCCCCCGCTGCGGGGCATGAGACGACGCCGGGCCGTCACCCATCGGGGTGGCGGCCCGGCGTCGTCGATGGAAGACTCGGCGACCCGGCCCGCAACGGTCCGAGACTGCCGTCCCCGGAGGTACCTGATGGGATCGTCGACCGCATCCGGCACGAGCAAGGTCACCTGGAGCTTCACTGCGTCCCTGGACGGGTTCATCACCGGCCCCGAGCACGACATGGCGTGGCTCGAGGCCTGCCCGAGGATGGACGAGTCGGTGCTCGCACGACTCGCCGCTGCCGTCGGCGTGATCCTCTCCGGGCGCCGCGGCTACGACGCCGCCCGCGCACAGGCCGACCATCGCGATGAGCTCACCGCCGAAGCCTACGGCGGGGCATGGACGGGCACCGAGATAGTTCTGACCCACCGCCCGGCGGAACTCGCTGACGATCCCGCGGTGACCGCATGGGATGTGGACGTCGTGGAGGCGGTGCGCCGGGCTCAGCAGCTCGCAGCGGGCAAGGACGTGCAGATCATCAGCGCGGATATCGCCCGCCAAGCGCTCGAGCATGGCCTGGTCGACGAGCTGCAGGTGTTCTCGGCCCCCGTCATGCTCGGCGATGGCACCCGCGCCTTCGACGTGCCCGGTGGTCGCTTGGTGGAATGGGAGCTGGTCGGGCCCATCCCCGGCGCCGAGGCGGCGTTCGGCAGGATCTACCGGGCACGCTGAGGTGAGCGGCCATGCGAACGGCCCGGCTCCCCAGAGGGGGCCGGGCCGTTCTGCGTGCGCGCTGTGGATCAGCGGTAGGTCACGAAGCCGATCGGGTTGCCCCAGATGGAACGCTCGACGACGCGCTGCTTGGAGCCGGAGGCGTCGATGATCTGGCCGTTGCCGGCGTAGATCGCGACATGGCCGGACCAGGCGACGATGTCTCCGGGCTGAGCCTGCGACTGCGAGATCCAGCGGCCGCCGTTGGCGATCTGGCCCGAGGTGCGCGGGAGGTCGATGCCGGCAGCCTGGTAGGCGTAGTTCACCAGGCCGGAGCAGTCCATGCCGCCGAGCGAGGAGCCGCCCCAGCTGTAGGGGGTGCCGACGGCCGAACGGGCGGCGCTGACGATCGAGCTGGTGTTCGAGGAGGAGCTCGAGGACGAGGCGGCGGGAGCCGAGGCGCCGCCGGTGGAGACGGCACCGCCGTTGAGCGCGCTGCGGGTCTGGGGACCGACGACGCCATCGACCTGGAGGCCCTGGGAGGACTGGTAGTCCTTCACTGCGGAGTGCGTGCGCTTGCCGAACACGCCGTCGACGGACAGGTTCGCGCCGTGGTCGTTGAGCGCCGACTGCAGATCCTGCACGGCACCGCTGCGCGAGCCCCAGCGGAGCTTCTGCGAGCTGTCCAGGACAGCGGTGGGAGCGGTGGCCGTGGGGGCCGCGGGGGCGGCGTTGACAGCAGGTGCTGCCGGGGCGCTGGCGATCGGGGCGGCGGGCGCCGCCGGAGCGGCCTGGGCGGCGCCGCCGACGAAGGCGGTGCCGAGGACCACGGTGCCGAGGACGGCAGCTCCACCGAGGCCACGAGCCGCGCGCTGGGCGTGGTGGGTCGGGAGCTGGGCGCGGCCGGGGATGCGATGCGAGTTGTGCTGGGCCATGATGTGCGGTTCGTTCCTTCCGGTCCCGGCGTGGGCCGGGGTGTACTGCAGGCTGTTGTGACCACCGTCTTCGAGGCGATGTAGCCACCGTAGGAGGGCGACGGGGCATCGGTAAGGGTGCTTGGCAGAGCTGAACCGTGGTCTTGACACGGTTTTTGCACGCGCATCGCCGGACGTGACCCGATCTCGCCACGACTTGACGATCTCGCGAGAGGCGGGACACAGCGGAGGGATCTGGCGAGGGCTGGGACGCGGTGGAGCGAGCCCCGTCCGGCTGCGCGTGACGTCCGCTCTGCTGGCAGGGCCCGCTGTCCCGCTCGTGCAGTGCGCCTGCGGCGAACAGGGCCCGCGAGGGTCCCGCCGAGCGCCTAGAGTCGTGTCATCGACGATTTCCGCTATCAAGGAGACACCGTGACCCGCGTGACCCCGCAGAGCACTCAGACCTCCCCGCCCCGCAATGCGGCCGGCGACACCCCCATGGGGCTGGACGACAACGTCTACCAGCGCCTGCTGCGCGAGCGCATCGTCTGGCTCGGCTCCGAGGTGCGCGACGAGAACGCCAACGCGATCTGCGCCAAGATGCTCCTCCTCGCCGCCGAGGACCCGGACAAGGACATCTACCTCTACATCAACAGCCCCGGTGGTTCGATCACCGCCGGGATGGCCATCTACGACACCATGAAGTACATCCAGCCGGACGTGGTCACGGTGGCGATGGGCATGGCCGCCTCGATGGGACAGTTCCTGCTCTCCTCCGGCACCAAGGGCAAGCGTTTCGCCACGCCCCACACCCGCGTGCTCATGCACCAGCCGCTCGGTGGCCTCGGTGGCACCGCGACCGATATCAGGATCCAGGCCGAGCTCATCCTGTCGATGAAGCGCACCCTCGCCGAGTTGATCGCCGAGCAGACCGACAAAAGCGTCGAGCAGATCACCGCCGACTCCGACCGCGACAAGTGGTTCACCGCGGAGGAGGCGCTCGAGTACGGCTTCATCGACAAGATCGTCACCGGTGCGCGTGACGTCACCGGTGGCGGCGGCACCGCCGACTGACCGGCCCCGGCACCCACCGACACCCTTGACTCAAGGAGACCCAGTGACCTTCGACCCCCGCACCATCGGCGCATTCCCCACCGCCCAGGCCGGCCGGATGGCCCCGACGGCCCCGCTTCCCACGTCGCGCTATGTCCTGCCTCAGTACGAGGAGCGCACCGCCTACGGCATGAAGCGTCAGGACCCGTACACCAAGCTGTTCGAGGACCGCATCATCTTCCTGGGCGTCCAGGTCGACGACGCCTCCGCGGACGACGTGATGGCCCAGCTGCTGGTCCTGGAATCCCAGGACCCGGATCGTGACATCACGCTGTACATCAACAGCCCCGGCGGCTCGTTCACCGCGCTGACCGCGATCTACGACACGATGCAGTACATCAAGCCCGAGGTCACCACGGTGTGCCTGGGCCAGGCGGCCTCCGCCGCCGCCGTGCTGCTGGCGGCCGGCGCTCCGGGCAAGCGCCTCGCGCTCCCGAACGCGCGCATCATGATCCACCAGCCCGCCATGGGTGGAGAGGGCGGCGGCGGCCAGGCCTCCGACCTGGAGATCCAGGCCAACGAGATCATGCGCATGCGCGAATGGCTCGAGGAGACCCTGGCCTTCCACTCCGGTCGCACCAAGGAGCAGGTCAGCGTCGACATCGAGCGCGACAAGATCCTCACCGCGGCCGGAGCGCTCGACTACGGCCTGGTGGACCAGGTGCTGGAGTCCCGCAAGGTGCCTCGCGCGCAGCTCTCGAAGTGATCGCCCGCCGCTTCCGGCGCCTCGGCTGAGGCCCCGCGGCGGCACCGGCGTCACGATCCATCGGCCCCTGCCCGCTCCCGAGCGCTGGCAGGGGCTGATGTCGTTCCCGCGGGGCGGCGACGGTTCCCTCGGAGGCCGGCCGTCGATCCGGCGGGGCGCGGCCTCAATCCCTCGGGGGCCGAGCATCGCTCCTGCGGGGCGCGGCGTCCCGGAGCGCGTCGCCTACCGCGTCCGGGGTCGTCTGCGCGGTACCGTGGTGAGGGTCCGCGGGGCTCGAGCCGTGACCCGAGGATTCTGCAAGAGCACTGCTGACGGCCCGATGAAAGGACACGGACATGGCGCGTACGAGCGATGGGTCCGACGTGTTCAAATGCTCCTTCTGCGGAAAGTCGCAGAAGCAGGTCGAACGACTGATCTCCGGCCCCGGGGTGTACATCTGCGAAGAGTGCATCGAGCTGTGCAACGAGATCATCGCCGAAGAGATCCAGGCCGCTCAGCCGGTCGCCCAGGACCAGGCCCCCCTCCCGGCCCCCCGCGAGATCTTCGACTTTCTCGAGGAGTACGTCGTCGGCCAGGAGCCCGCCAAGCGTGCGCTCGCGGTCGCCGTCTACAACCATTACAAGCGCGTGCGTGCGCAGGACGCCGCCGAATCTGCCTCGCCGGCCAAGAGCGCCGCGGTGAGCCTCGCGGAGGAGGCCGACTCCGAGCGCGACGAGATCGAGGTCGCCAAGTCCAACGTGATGCTGGTGGGTCCCACCGGCTGCGGCAAGACCTATCTCGCGCAGACCCTCGCCCGGATGCTCGACGTCCCCTTCGCGATGGCGGACGCGACCGCGCTCACGGAAGCGGGATATGTCGGGGAGGACGTCGAGAACATCCTGCTCAAACTCCTGCAGGCCGCAGATTACGACGTCAAGAAGGCCGAACGCGGCATCATCTACATCGATGAGGTCGACAAGATCGGTCGGAAGTCCGAGAACCCGTCGATCACCCGCGACGTCTCCGGGGAGGGTGTGCAGCAGGCCCTGCTGAAGATCCTCGAGGGCACCGTCGCCGCGGTGCCGCCGCAGGGCGGGCGCAAGCATCCCCACCAGGAATTCATCCAGATCGACACCACGAACGTGCTGTTCATCGTGGCGGGTGCCTTCTCAGGCATCGAGGACATCATCGGTTCACGGCTCGGCAAGCGCGGCATCGGATTCGGCGCCGAGCTGCATACCCCCCTCGAGCAGGAGCAGATCTACTCCAAGCTGCTGCCGGAGGATCTGCTGAAGTTCGGACTGATCCCCGAGTTCATCGGCCGTCTGCCCGTGATCACGAGCGTCTCGAACCTCGATCGCGACGCCCTGATCACCATCCTCACGGAGCCGCGCAACGCACTGGTCAAGCAGTTCCAGAAGATGTTCGCCCTGGACGGGGTGGAGCTCGACTTCGAGCGCAGCGCCCTGGAGGCCATCGCCGACAAGGCGATCCAGCGGGAGACCGGAGCACGTGGACTGCGAGCGATCCTGGAGGACTCCCTGCAGCCGGTGATGTTCGAGGTGCCCTCTCGCGACGACGTGGTCAAGGTCGTGATCACCGAGGGCGTCATCACCCAGGGACGCGCCCCGCTGATGCTCACCGGCAAGGACGCGGACCGTGAGAGCTCCCGGACCCGCCAGGAGCGCACGGCATGACCGGTGCGAAGCCGGGACCTGCAGGAGGCAGCCACCCCGAGACCCGTGCCCGCGAGCTGCTTCTGGAGGAGCGGCGCAGCATCGACAACATCGATGCCGCGCTCGTGCATCTGCTCGCCGAGCGCTTCGCCCACACTCAGCGTGTGGGGGTGCTCAAGGCCGAGCATGGACTGCCGCCTGCGGATCCTTCGCGGGAGCGCGAGCAGGTCGATCGGCTTCGTGCCCTGGCTGATCAGGCAGGTCTGGACCCCACTTTCGCCGAAGCCTTCATGCGCTTCATCGTCACCGAGGTGATCCGCCACCATGAGCGGATCCGGGACGAGAGCTCCGGCGCGAGCCCCGCGGAGAGCTCTGCGCAGAACTGACCCGGTCGCACCTGCCGGGCCATCCCCGTCGGGCCACCCCCGTCGGGTCGTCTCTGCCTGATCACCCCTGCTGGGCCGCTCCGCTGAGGCCCGTGGTCCTGCCGCAGCAGGCGGGTGCATGGATAGTCCTCCCCATCGACGGATGGAAGCGGGCCCCGTAGTTTCTCGTCCTAGACGGATGGCGATGAGCAGGGGAGCGGACGATGAGCGGGTTCTGGGGAGCCGAGGTCGAGGTGCTGCGTCAGCATGGCACGGCCTGCGGTGCAGCGGCAGGGGCGGTGGAGTCGCTGCTGGGGAGCTGCGCGAGTCTGATCGACGGGATCGAATGGATCGGGCCTGATGCCGACTCGTTCCACGAGCGCTGGGGCGGGGAGGTCCGGCCGCTCATCGAGCAGATGATCCACATGCTCCGAGCAGATGGACGCGAGCTGAGCCGTCACGCCGATGCCCAGGACGAGGCCTCCGGCGGCGGTGACGGACGCCGAGCGCCCACCTCGCCGGGAATGCCGATCCCGAGCCAGCCCCTGCCGTTTCCCCTGCCCAAGGGGCTCCCCCCGATCCTTCCCCCGATCTTCCCTCCGCTCCCGATACCGGGAGATGACTTCACGTGGCCGATCACTCCGCCGTGGGGGAAGCCGCCGGTCTCTCCGCTCCCGACACCGGGGGATGACTTCACCTGGCCGATCCCCCCGCCGTGGGGCAAGCCGCCGGTCCCGACCGTTCCGGACGGACCGTTCGACGTCGGCCCCTTCCCGTTCCCCATCCTGCCGCTGCCGAGGCTGGAGATCCCGCGCTGCCCGGTGCCGCGCATCGATCCGGACGACCTGATCATCGGGATCCCGCCGATCCTCACTGACTGCTTCCCGACTCCGCCACCGCTGCCGCCGCTGTTCCCACCGCCCATGACGGACTGCTGGCCGATCGGGGAGCGCGCGCCGCTGCCCATGCCGGAGAATTGGCCGCTGCCTCAGCCGCGCTCGCTGCCCAGCCTGCTTCCGGAACCGATGCCGTTGCCGGAGAACTGGCCGCTTCCTCAGCCGCTGCCGCGTCCGCTGCCGATCCCGGACCAGTGGCCTTTGCCGATGCCCCTGCCGCGGCCCGACATCTATCGGCTCTGAGGAATAGCGGGCCGTCGCCCCCTGGTCCAGGGCCATCTGCCCAGGTGAGAAGGTATGAACTTGGCAGCGGGCAACTGTGGTGAGGCGGCCCGCCGCGGGCAGGCGGTAGGTAGGATGCCGATATGGCTCGCACAACGTTCCTCGACTGGCCGGTGATCCGGCAGCTTCGCGGGGCAGATCCGACAGGCCGCGGCAAGGCGGTCACCTCGGCGAAGACCCGCACCACCGCCCCGCGCACCGCTGACGTCGACGGGGTGGCGGACAGCGTCTGCCCGTACTGCGCAGTCGGCTGTGGCCAGCGTGTCTTCCACAAGGACGGCAAGGTCATCCAGATCGAGGGCAACCCGGATTCCCCGGTGTCCCGCGGTCGCCTGTGCCCCAAGGGCGCCGCCAGCGAGCAGCTCGCGAACTCCTACCTCCGCCAGACGAAGGTCCGCTATCGCCGGCCCTACGCGACCGCGTGGGAGGATCTCGAGCTCGAGACGGCGATGGACATGATCGCCGACCGCTTCATCGCCTCCCGCCGCAAGCACTGGGAGGACGAGGACGAGCACGGCCGGCCTCTGAAGCGCACGATGGGGATCGCCAGCCTCGGCGGGGCGACCATCGACAACGAAGAGAACTATCTGATCAAGAAGTTCTTCACCGCGGCGGGCGCCATCCAGATGGAGAACCAGGCCCGCATATGACACTCCGCCACGGTTCCCAGTCTGGGAACCTCGTTCGGACGTGGCGGTGCCACGCAGTCGGTCCAGGACTTCGCCAATGCGGACCTCATCGTCATCGAGGGCTCGAACATGGCCGAGGCCCATCCGGTCGCCTTCCAATGGGTGATCGAGGCGAAGAAGCGCGGTGCGCGGGTGATCCATGTCGATCCTCGCTTCACGCGCACCTCGGCGAACGCTGATCGGCACATCCCGATCCGCTCCGGCACCGACATCGTGCTGCTGGGCGGGGTGATCCGGCATGTGCTCGAGAACGATCTGTACTTCAAGGAGTACGTCCAGGCATTCACCAACGCCTCGACGCTCATCTCCGAGGAGTACGGGGACCCCGAGGACCTCGACGGCCTGTTCTCCGGCTACGACCCGGAGACCTCGACCTATGACAACAGCAAGTGGGCGTACGCCGGTGATGAGGACAGCATCACCCGCGGGATGCCCGAGCGTGACGAGACGATGCAGCATCCGCGCAGCGTGCTCCAGATCCTGAAGCGCCACTACGCCCGGTACACCCCGCAGATGGTCCAGGACACCTGCGGCATCGCCCCGGAGGACTTCGAGTACCTGGCCACCGCGATCGCGGAGAACTCCGGGCGCGAGAAGACCACGATGTTCGCCTACGCGCTGGGCTGGACCCAGCACCAGGGCGGGGCGCAGATGATCCGCACCTCCGGCATCCTGCAGCTGCTCATGGGCAACATGGGCCGCCCGGGCGGCGGCATCATGGCACTGCGCGGCCATGCCACGATCCAGGGCTCCACGGACATCCCGACGCTCTATCACATCCTCCCCGGCTACCTGCCGATGCCGAAGGTGGGACAGGACGACTTCGCCGAGTTCACCCGCGGGATCGGCAAGAAGGAGCAGAAGGGCTTCTGGGCGAACGCGGACATCTACACCATCAACCTGCTCAAGGCATGGTGGGGCGAGAACGCGACGGTGGAGAACGACTGGGGATTCCATCACCTGCCCCGGCTGACCGGTGCCCACGGCACCTACCAGACCACCATGCGGATGCTCGAGGATGGCGTCGACGGGTACTTCCTCTTCGGCCAGAACCCGGCCGTCGGCTCCGCGAACGGGCGGCTCCAGCGCCTGGGCATGTCGCATCTGGAATGGATGGTGGTGCGGGACTTCTACATGATCGAATCCGCCACCTGGTGGCGCGACGGTCCGGAGATCGAGTCCGGGGAGCTCACCCCGGAGCAGATCGCCACCGAGATGTTCTTCCTGCCGGCGGCGAACCACACGGAGAAGGCGGGCTCCTTCACCCAGACTCAGCGCATGGTGCAATGGCGCGACCAGGCTGTCGAGCCCCCGGGTGACGCGCGCAGCGACCTGCAGTTCATGTACGACCTCGGCTGCCGCATCCGGGAGAAGCTCAAGGACTCCACGGACCCTCGTGACCGTGCGATCCTCGACCTCACCTGGGACTACCCGGTCAACGACCATGGTGAGCCCGACGCCGAGTCGGTGCTGGCCGAGATCAACGGCCGCCACCTCACCGGGGAGAAGGCCGGGCAGCCGCTCGCCGCGTTCAGCGAGATGAAGGGCGACGGCTCCACGATCGGCGGCTGCTGGATCTACACCGGTGTCTACGCCGAGGGCATCAACCAGGCCCGCCGCCGCACGCCCGGCCAGGAGCAGGATGAGACGGCCGCCGAATGGGGCTGGGCGTGGCCGGCGAACCGCCGAATCCTCTACAACCGTGCCTCGGCCGATCCCCAGGGCAGGCCCTGGAGCGAGCGGAAGAAGCTGGTGTGGTGGGACGAGGAGGCCGGCCGGTGGACCGGGAACGACGTCCCCGACTTCCCGCTGACCAAGCGTCCGGACGATCCGGGGGATCCCAGCCAGGGTGGTGCCGCGGCGCTCTCCGGCACCGACGCCTTCATCATGCAGTCCGACGGCCGCGGCTGGCTGTTCGCCCCCACCGGGATGGTGGACGGCCCGATGCCGACGCACTACGAGTCCCCGGAGTCGAACATCCGCAACCCGCTGTATGCGCAGCAGTCCAACCCCACCCGGGTCACCTTCCGCGATGAGGACAACCTCAGCTCGCCCGGGGCGATGGGGCCCGGCGGCGAGGTGTACCCCTACGTGTTCACCACCTACCGGATCACCGAGCACCACACCGCCGGCGGCATGAGCCGCTTCCTGCCCTACCTCTCGGAGCTGCAGCCGGAGATGTACTGCGAGGTCTCCCCGGAGCTGGCCGAGGAGGTCGGGCTGGAACCCTACGGCTGGGCGACCATCATCTCGGCGCGCAGCGCGATCGAGGCGAAGGTGCTGATCACCGAGCGGATGACCCCCCTGCAGGTGGGGGAGCGGACGGTCCACCAGATCGGGCTCCCGTTCCACTGGGGCCAGGGCACCGAGGCGATCATCAGCGGTGACGGCGCCAACGACCTCATCGGGATGAACCTCGACGCCAACACGCAGATCCAGAACAGCAAGAACAACTCGTGCACCCTCCTCCCGGGACGCCGCCCGCGGGGTCCGGAGCGTGGGAAGCTGGTCGAGGAATATCGTCGCCGCGCCGGCCTGGTCGTCTCCGAGCACCCGGCCGTCGACGGCGCCGAGGGTGCCCCGGGTGCCGGGCCCGCCGACGGCTCCGTCCCGCATGAGGTGCGAGGGCCGGAGGAGGCCAGCGCGGTCCCCAGCGGAGAACGCTCGATGAAGGAGATGAAGAACCGATGAGCCTGCTCTCCGGACCTGAAGGGCCCGCCGCGGATGCCGGCTGGGCGCACGAGCACGTGCGCAAGGGCTTCTTCACCGACACCTCGATCTGCATCGGCTGCAAGGCCTGCGAGGTGGCGTGCAAGGAGTGGAACCGCAATCCCATCGACGGCAACCTGGAGATCCTCGGCTCGAGCTACGACAACACCGGTGAGCTCGGCGCCAACACCTGGCGCCATGTCGCCTTCATCGAGCAGGGGCAGGAGCGGATCGAGGAAGCCCGGGAATCGGGCCGCAAGCTCGTCAGCCTCGGCATGCCCGGGATCGGCCCGAAGCCCTCGGGCCGCCGCGGCGCGACTCCGGCCGGGGATCTGTCGAGCACGGACCGCACCCCGCCGGACACCCCTGAGTTCCGCTGGCTGATGTCCTCGGATGTGTGCAAGCACTGCACCAACGCCGGCTGCCTGGACGTCTGCCCGACCGGCGCGATCTTCCGCTCCGAGTTCGGCTCCGTGGTGGTCCAGGAGGACGTCTGCAACGGCTGCGGCACCTGCGTGAGCGCCTGCCCCTTCGGGGTCATCGAGCGCCGCGACGACGGCACCATCTCACCCTTCGCGCATCGCGGGGACAAGGTGGATCGGATGGGCACCGCCAGCAAGTGCACCCTCTGCTACGACAAGATGGTCGACGGGCAGGAACCCGCCTGCTCCGCGACCTGCCCCACCCAGTCGATCAAGTTCGGCGATCATCCGGACCTGACCACGGAGGCGCAGCAGCGCGTCACCGACCTCCACGAGCGCGGCATGACCGAGGCCCGCCTGTACGGCGCGAACCCCAAGGACGGAGTCGGCGGCACCGGCTCGGTGTTCCTGCTGCTGGACGAGCCCGAGGTCTACGGGCTCCCACCGGACCCGCAGGTCCCCACCAAGTCCCTGCCCGCCACCTACGCCCGGGTGGGCATCGCCGCTGCGGGCATGGTCGCCGTGGCCGCGCTCTCGTTCCTGGGAGGGCGCCGATGAGCATCACCGAGTTCGATGCCGACCGCCCGCCCGAGCTCCCGCGGAAGCGTCGCCGGGGCGGGGGACGGCGCCGCCGCAGCCTCACCGAGGTCGGGATGGGGGACGGCTCCCGCGAGGGCGCCGTCGTCGAGGACGTCGAGTTCGAGCGGTCCGATGAGTTCGACTCCTATTACGGCCGACAGGTCGTCAAGGCTCCGCCGTGGAAGGAGCCGATCGCGATCTACCTGTTCCTCGGCGGGGTCGCCGGCGGCTCCGGTCTGCTCGCCCTCGGCGCGCAGTGCACCGGCCGCCCGCTGCTGCGCCGCAACTCCCGCCTCATCGCCCTCGGCGCGGTGGGTGCGGGCACCGTCGCACTGATCGAGGACCTCGGCCGCCCCGAGCGATTCCTGAACATGATGCGCACCGTCAAGGTGACCTCCCCGATGAGCCTGGGGACCTGGATCCTCGGCGGGTTCGCGACCTTCTCCGGAGTGCTCGGCGCGATCGAGGTGGATCGGATGACGGGGGAGAGGCTCCCGTTGGGAGTGCTGCGTGACCTGCTCAGCGGGCTCGAGGGTCCCTCCTCGCTGGGTCAGGGCGTGCTCGCGCCGCTGCTGGCCTCCTACACCGGCGCGCTGCTGGGCAACACCGTCGTGCCGACCTGGGAGGCGGGCCGCGAGCACCTCTCCTACCTCTTCACCTCCTCCGCGAGCCTCGCCGCCGGCGGAGCCGCAATGCTCACCAGCCCCGTGGCAGAGGCCGGTCCCGCCCGGCTCCTCGCCAGCGCCGGGGTGGTGGGAGACGTGATCTCCATGCACCTCATGAAGGAGTCGATGCATCCGCTGGAGGCCGAGCCGCTGGAGACCGGGCGGGCCGGGACGCTGCTGAAGTGGTCCGAGCGCCTCGCGATCGCCGGCGGCATCGGCACCCTCCTCGGCGGCCGCAACCGGTACCTCGCCGCCGCGAGCGGCGTCGCGCTGCTGACCTCCTCCGCGCTGACCCGCTTCGGGGTGCTGTACGCGGGGCTGGAGTCCGTGAAGGACCCGCGCCGCGTCATCGAGCCGCAGAAGGCACGGCTCGCCGCGCGCCGCGCCACGGGCAACACCGACGACTCGATCACCACCGCCGGCTGAGCTCCGGCGCGGGAGTTCCCGGCGCAGGAAATGTCAGCGCAGGAATCCTCAGTGCAGGAGTTCTCAGCGCACGTCGATGCCCGAGCCCTCCACGGTCTCGCCGATGATCGGATAGCCGGGGACCTCACCGATCACCAGCAGCCCGCCGGAGGTCTGCGCGTCGGCCAGCAGCAGAAGATCCTCCTCGGTGATGCCGGCCCCGGCGCGCAGCCCCCTGCTGGCCTGCACCCACTCGAGGTTCCGTCGCGTCCCACCGGAGACGTAGCCGTCGCGCAGCGCCTCGGCGGCCCCGTCGATCAGCGGCACCGCGGCACGGTCGATCACCATGCCCACCCCGGAGGCGCGACCCATCTTGAACAGGTGTCCCAGCAGACCGAATCCGGTCACATCGGTCGCCGCCTTCGCGCCGGCGGCGAGTGCCGCCTTCGAGGCATCGCGGTTCAGGGTCGTCATGGTCTCGATCGCCGCGGAGGAGACCTCACCGGTGCTCTTCATCCGGTTGTTCAGCAGGCCCACGCCGAGCGGCTTGGTGAGCGTGATCGGCAGTCCTGCCTCGGCGGCGTCGTTGCGCAGCAGACGGTCCGGGTGCGCGGTGCCGGTGACCGCCATGCCGTACTTCGGTTCCGGATCGTCGACCGAGTGCCCGCCGATGACCGGCACCCCTGCCTCCTGCGCGATCGCAAGACCGCCCGCGAGCACCTCCTGCAGCAACTCGTAGGGGAGCACCCCGCGGGGCCAGCCCACCAGGTTGATCGCCACCACCGGGTCGCCGCCCATCGCGTAGATATCCGAGAGGGCGTTCGCGGCGGCGATGCGACCCCAGTCGAAGGCGTCATCGACCACCGGGGTGAAGAAATCCGCGGTCGAGAGCACAGCGGTGGTGCCATCGGGCCCGCCGATCCGCACCGCGGCGGCGTCGTCACCGTCCTCGAGGCCCACGATCACCTGCTCGTACTGCTGCCCGGAGAGTGCGGAGACGACCTCCTCCAGCTCACCCGGCGGGATCTTCGAAGCGCAGCCGCCGCCGTGCGCCATGGTGGTCAGACGGATCGCGGGCTGGGACACGGGACGGATCAGGTTCTCGTTCATGCATCGAGCCTATGTCGCCGCAGACGCCCGTGCGGGGCGAGTCGTCCCTGGTCCGGCGGTGATAGCTTGGTGCGCGGAGGCGTACGTGTCCTGGTGGGCGCCCCGGTCTTCAAAACCGGTGAGACCGAGCATCTCGGTCTGGCGGGTTCGATTCCCGTCCGCCTCCGCCATGCATTCGCCGCCCCCGCAGGTGGCACCGCCCCGTCGGCACCAGGAGGTCCCGTGCCCATGCCCGTGCCCCCGCAGCCCGGCGAGGAGAGCCCGGACCCGCGTCGTCGGATACCGCGCACCGACCAGCTGCTGGCCCATCCCGACGTCGTCGCCGCGACAGCGACCTTGAGCGAGCTCGTGGTGGTCGGCATCGTGCGCGCGGTCCAGGACCGCGCCCGGACGGGTGAGATCACCCCCGAACAGGTGCAGGAGGAGATCCTCGCGGCCCTTGGAGGTCGTCCCGCCGGGTCCTCGCGCCCGGTTCTGAACGCGACCGGGGTCATCGTCCACACCAACCTCGGCCGAGCGCCGCTCTCCGGGGCTGCACGCACCGCGCTGCAGGATGCCGCCGGATACACCGACGTCGAGTTCGACCTCGGCACCGGTGCCCGCTCCCGCCGCGGCGCCGGGGCCCGGGCGGCGCTGCTGGTCGCCTGTCCCGAGGCCGAGGACGCGCTCGTCGTCAACAACGGCGCGGCCGCACTGCTGCTGGCCGTCACGGCACTGGCCGGGAACGGCGAAGTGGTGCTCAGCCGCGGGGAGATGATCGAGATCGGTGCCGGCTTCCGCCTGCCGGACCTCATCACCTCGACCGGCGCGAAACTCCGCGAGGTCGGCACCACGAACCGCACCCACCTCGCCGACTACACAGGAGCGATCGGCCCCGGGACCGGCTGCGTGCTGCGCATCCACACCAGCAACTACCGAGTCATCGGCTTCACCTCCGAGGTGGGCCTGCGCGAGCTCGCCGGCCCCTGTCACGAGGCGGGCGTCCCGCTGATCGCGGACCTCGGCAGCGGACTGCTCGCCCCCGAACCGTTGCTGCCGGAGGAGCCCGATGCCGCCACCGCCCTGCGCGGGGGAGCGGACCTGGTGATCGCCAGCGGGGACAAGCTGCTCGGCGGCCCCCAGGCCGGGATCCTGCTGGGCAGCGCCGAGATCATCGCGCGCCTCGCCCGGCACCCCCTGGCCCGGGCCGTGCGCGCGGACAAGCTCACCCTCGCCGCGCTCGAGGCGACCCTCGGAGGGCCCGTCCCCCCGGTGCTCGAGGCGCTGCGCCAGGACCCGGCCGCCCTGCGCGAGCGCACCGAGCGCCTCGCCGTGCAGCTCGGCGGGCGCGTGCTCGCCCACGAGGGCCGGGTCGGCGGCGGGGGAGGAGCCGAGGTCCCGCTGCCCGGCTGGGCGCTCGCCCTCGAGCCCGAGCTCGCCGCCCCGCTGCGCACCGGTGAGCCGGCGGTCGTCGCCACCGTGCGGGACGGCGACTGCCTGCTGGACCTGCGCTGCGTGCCCGCCGCTGAGGATGCGCATCTCGTCCTGGCCGTGGCCGCGGCCCGCGGGCGCCTGCAGCAGACTTCTCGATGATGCAGGTCATCGCCACCGCAGGTCATGTCGACCACGGCAAGTCCACCCTCATCCGAGCTCTCACCGGGATCGAGCCGGACCGGCTGGCCGAGGAGAAGCGGCGCGGGCTGACCATCGACCTCGGCTTCGCCTGGACCGCGCTGCCCTCGGGCCGAGAGGTGTCCTTCGTCGACGTCCCCGGTCATGAGCGCTTCCTCGGCAACATGCTCGCCGGCCTCGGCCCCGCCCCGATCGTGTGCTTCGTGATCGCCGCGGATGAGGGCTGGCAGGCTCAGTCCGGCGACCACCGGGATGCGATCGCGGCGCTCGGCATCGACCAGGGCCTGATCGTCATCACCCGCATGGACCTCGCCCCCGACCGGGTCGAGCAGGTCATCGCCGAGGCCCGCAGCGAACTCGCCGGAACCGGCCTCGCAGGCGCGCCCGCCGTCGGCATCTCCGCAGTCGCCGGGCAGGGCCTCGACGAGCTGCGCACGCTGCTGGATGCCGCGGTCGGCTCCGCCCGCGAACCCTCCACCGCGCAGCGGGTGCGGCTGTGGGTGGACCGTGCCTTCTCGATCTCCGGAGCTGGCACCGTGGTCACCGGCACCCTCGCCGCCGGCACCCTGCGGCGCGAGGACCGCCTCACCCTGTGCGGCGCTGATCGCAGCGGAGAGGTCGTGGTGCGCGGCCTGCAGAGCCGCGGCGGCCAGGTCCCTCAGCTGGGACCGGTCAGCCGTGCCGCGGTGAACCTGCGTGGGGTGAGCACCGAGGAGATCGGTCGCGGCGACGTGCTGCTCACGCCGGACACCTGGGAGCTCACGCATCTCCTGGACGTGCGCCGCAGCACCGGGACATCCCTCGAGGACGCCCCGCAGCAGCTGGTGGCCCACATCGGCACTGCCGCAGTCGGGGCGCGGGTGCGCCCGCTGGGGCCCGACCACGCGCGTCTCACCCTGGACCGCCCGCTCCCGCTCCAGCTCGGGGACCACCTGGTGCTGCGCAGCAGCGGCAGCCACTCGGTGCGCAACGGCGTGCAGGCGCTCGACCTCGACCCTCCCTCCCTCGAGCGGCGCGGCGACGGCGCCCGGCAGCGCGCAGTGCTCGAACAGATGCCGCTCGGCGGCGACCTCGCCCTCGAAGTGCGACGCCGCGGCGCGGTGCGTGCCTCCCTCCTCCTCCGCTACGGGATGACGCTGCCGGTCCCGCTGCCGGAGACGGTGCACCGCCACGGGGACTGGCTGGTGGATGCGGAGGCGAGGACGGGCTGGGCGGAGCAGCTGGGCGAGCGCGTCGCTCAGCAGCGTCGCACCGATCCGCTCACCGCTGGGCTGCCGCGCAGGGCCGCGATCGATGCGCTTGCGCTGCCTGACGAGGCGCTGCTCGACCTGGTGGTGGCTGCTGCCGGACTCGTCCAGCACGAGGGTCGGGTGCGCGATGCGGAGTCGGGCCAGGATCTCGGCGCTGCCGAGGCTGGCGTCCGCACCCTCGAGGAGCGGCTCGCGCGATCACCCTTCGCCGCGCCGGAGGCCGACGATCTCGCCGCGCTGGGACTCGGGCCGAGAGAGCTCGCGGCCGCAGCCGCGCAGGGACGGCTGCTGCGCCTGCCGGACGAGGTGATCCTGCTGCCCGCGGCGCCCGCGCTGGCGATGCGCGCCCTCGCCGCGCTGCCGCAGCCCTTCACCACGAGCGAGGCCCGGCAGGCGCTCGCGACCACTCGCCGAGTCGCGATACCGCTGCTCGAGCATCTCGACAGCCGCGGCTGGACTCGCCGCCCGGATCCCGGCCACCGCGAGGTCGTGCGCTGAGCTGTGCGCTGAACCGGGCAGCGCAGCATGTGCCGGGCCGTCTCCGCAGGTTCGAGGACGGAAACGGTCGTCTGCGGGGGCCCGCCTTGCCTCAACGCCGTGCGGCGAGCCACTCCTGATGAGCGTTGAGCAGAGCGTTCTGGGCCCTGCTGTGGTCGGCCGGGGTCAGCAGCGCGGCAGGTGAGGTCGGAGACTCCCAGATCGCCCTGACCTCGACCTGCCGGCCGTCGTGCAGCTGGGCGATCACGACGGTCCGGGGGCTGCCGGGCGGGGGAGGCAGCAGCTGATGGACCTGCTCCCAGCGCAACGACTGCGCAGCCTTGAACGCCCCGCACCAGCTGAAACCCTGCCCGTCGATCCGCAGCCCAGAGCGCTGCACCGCCCAGAGGATGAACACGCCCGCGCCGATCGCCAGCAGCGAGGGGAGGAACAGCATGAGGAAGCCGGCACTCTCCAGGGCCCACGTCAGGATGATCGCCGTGATGCCGGCTGCGATCCCGATCAGGATGACGAAGGGTCCGACGGCGTAGTTCACCTTGGCGGCGACGCTGCGGATAGTGATGCTCAAGAGGGTTCTCCGACGTGAAAGGGGACGGACCCGGCCACACTACTGTCCCGGTGCTGAACCATCGATCGTCGGCACATGGGGAGTTGTCCCCATGGGCACGGCGATGACCACTGGGTAGCCTCGTGATGTTCGGGGACCAGAAGTGAGGACGGGCGGCATGGCGGGTTTCTACGGCAGCGACACGGATCAGCTGCGACAGCACGGGGATGCATCCCGGCAGGGTGCGCAGGCCCTCATCGAGCTGACCGAGCGGGTCACCGCTGCGATCGATGCGGCAGCCTGGATCGGCGCCGACGCAGACGCCTTCCGTGCCGAGTGGCACGGGACGGTCAAGCCCGGACTCCATACGCAGGCGGACACCCTCCGCGGCAAGGGCGACCAGCTCGATCAGCACGCCGAAGAGCAGGACCAGGCGTCGGCAGTGGACGGCGGCGGCGGTGGCCTGCTCGACCTGATCGGTGATCTCCACGTCCAGCTGCCCCTCCTCGGAGGCCCGCTCATCGGCCTCCCGCTGACCCCTGACGTCATCCGTGACCTGGCCGACGGACTGGACGACTGGTTCACCGGTGGGGACGCCGAGGGTGATCACCACATGTACGGCTCCGGGGAGGACTTCGGCGAGGGGCAGGTGGCCGCCGACGGACGCCCGGTCGGCCAGTCTGACGCAGGAGGCTCCCACTGGGACGGCAGGGAGATCGACAACGAGCGAGGGTACTTCGACGGCTACGCCGAGACCCGTGCGAGTGCGGGCGCTCACGCCACCCAGGACGAATACGGCAACTACACCGCGAGTGCAGGTGCTCGGGCCGGCGCCGAGGTCGGCTTCGACGAGATGGTCTACGGCCCTGACGGCAAGCCCCTGATCTCGGCCGACGGACGCATCGGCGCGGAAGCCTATGCTGAGGGCGGTGCCAGCCTCGGCCCTGACGGGGCGAGCGCCGGCGTCCGCGCCGGAGCGGGGGTCTACGGCGATATCTCGAACACCTTCCACGGGCCGATGGGCTCGAGCTACGAGATCGGTGTCGAAGGCTATGCGGGCGCCCACGCCGAGACCAACGCCTACGCGAACCTGACCCGCAACGAGGACGGCCAGGTCAACGGCGCTGAGTGGGGCGCGGGAGCTGAGGCCTTCGCAGGCGCCGAGGGTGCGGTGAAGTTCGAGCGGACCAGTCCCGGAGGCTGGTTCTCCAGCGAGGGTTCTGTGGGCGGCCAGGCAGGTTTCGGTGCTGGCGCGTCGACCGGCGGCTCCGTCTCGACCGATGAGATCTCCTTCGGCCTCGGTGGCGAGTTCGCCGTCTACGGGGGAGGTACCGGTAACCTCTCGGTCGCGATCCACCCCAACGCCATCGTCGACTCCTTCACCCCCGGTGACTACAACATCGATGACGCGCTCGGTGATGCCTCCGGAGCAGCTCGCGATGCCGGACATTGGGTGGCGGACCGGTGGCCCTTCTGAGCGCTCCTCGGTGACGACGAGACCGGGCAGGGGAGTTCCCCCCATGGGCATCTCCGCACGGGAGATATAGGCCCTTCGGAACGGGCGAGTACGACCTCGAGAACATCATCGACGACGCCTCCGGCATCTTCGACGGGGCGAAGAACTTCGTCGAGTAAAACTGGCCGTTCTGACCTGGCCGGCTCAGCCCAGCAGCCCCGGCCGGGCGGGCTCAGCGCCCGGACTCGGGGTTCTGCGCAAGCCACTGCTGATGCGCCCTGATCACAGCGGCACCGGCACGCACGTACCACGGATGAGGGCCGGTGCTGTCGCCGGCGCTCTGCGTCTTCCGCAGCGGCGTGATCGGCACCATGGAGCCGTCCCGGAGCCACAGCAGCACCGAGTCGCCTCGCTCGTGCATCCCTGGGACCACGACCTGGTGGACCTGCTCCCAGGGCACGAAGCTGCGAGCTCCGAACATCGTGGACCAGGCGACCCCGCGGGCATCCAGACGTGCGCAGGCCCGGCGGGCGAGCAGGAACAGGGCGACCCCGACCCCGACCACAAGCAGTCCGAGCAGCACCACGAGCACGGCACCCAGCACCTCACCCTGGACGATCAGGGCCACGGCGAACAGCGCAGTGAAGACTCCGGTGGCGGCGACCGCGGCACCGGCCCACATGAGTCCGGAGCTGGATCCTGCCCGGACGGTGGCGAAGCCCATGGGGTCTCCTTTTCACAGCGCCGGCCACTCAGCTCCGGCGACGATCGGGTCTGCACAGACTGAGTCGGGTCTGCACAGGCCGAGTCGGGTCTGCGCAGACTGAGCCGGGCCTGCGCAGACTGCGACTGTGCAGAACGAGCCTGCGCGGGCTCAGCCCTGGTTCCGGGGCTGCTTGACCGGCGGCTCGCCGAGCTCGACATCGCGGGTGAGGATCCCTTCGACCTCACCGGCGACCAGCTCGAGCTTCTCGATGCGGCCCAGCGCCGTGAGGTCACCGGCGGCGGCCTCGAGGTGGGCGAGCGCCGCCTGTGGGGCCACGACCGTGACGGACAGGATCGGGGTCTTCTGTGAGACCTTCGCATCGGACTTGATGCGCCGCAGCGTGATCGCGGCCTGCGCGACCGTGTCCACGAGCGCCGCGTCCTGACCGGCTGCCGCTTCCCGCAGGGGAGCGGCCTCGGGCCAGGCCTGGGTGTGCACGCTGCCACCCCGCCACCACGACCAGACCTCCTCGGTCGCGAACACGACCACGGGGGCGAACAGCCGCAGCAGCACCTCGAGCGTGATCGCGAGCGCGGCCCGGGCCGAAGCTGCCCCGGCCTCACCGGCGGGGGAGTTGCCGTGGGCACGCTCCTTGACCAGCTCGATGTAGTCATCGCAGAACGCCCAGAAGAACGGCTCGATGACCTCGAGCGCGCGGGCGTAGTCCATGTCGTCGTTCGCGGCGGTGGCCTGCTCGATGACATCCGCCAGCTGTGCGAGCAGCGCCCGGTCCAGCGGATCGGTCACCACGGCAGGATCTGCGGCGAGGCGTCCGGCGGGATCGGCCGGGGCGTCCCCGAAGCCGAGGGCGAACTTCGAGGCGTTGAGGATCTTGATCGCGAGGCGTCGGCCGATCTTCATCTGCCCCTCGTCGAAGGCGGTGTCCACGCCCTGACGGGCACGACCGGCCCAGTAGCGCACCCCATCGGAGCCGTGCTGCTCGAGCAGACCGATGGGGGTGACCACGTTGCCCTTGGACTTGGACATCTTCTTGCGGTCCGGGTCCAGGATCCAGCCGTTGATCGAAGCGTGCTTCCAGGGCAGCGAGTCCTGCTGCAGGTGGGAGCGCACGATCGTGGAGAACAGCCAGGTGCGGATGATGTCGTGGCCCTGGGGCCGCAGATCCATCGGGTACACCTTGGAGAAGAGCTCCGGGTCGGAGTTCCAGCCACCTGCGAGCTGCGGGGTCAGCGAGGACGTGCCCCAGGTGTCGAGGATGTCGGGGTCGGCGACGAAGCCGCCGGGCACGCCGCGCTGGGACTCCTCGAAGCCGTCGGGCACGTCGATCGTGGGATCGATCGGCAGTGACTGGACCGACGGAGTGAGCACGGTGTCGTAGTCCGTCTCGCCATCGGCGCCCACCGCGTACCAGATCGGGAAGGGCACACCGAAGAAGCGCTGGCGGGAGATCAGCCAGTCACCGGCCAGGCCCTCGACCCAGTTGCGGTAGCGGGACTCCATGTACGTGGGGTGCCAGGTCAGCTCCTTGCCACGGGCGATCAGCTCGTCGCGCAGGCCGCCCTCGGACTGATCACGGCCTCCGTTGGTGAGGTACCACTGGCGGGAGGTGACGTACTCCAGCGGCTTGTCGCCGTTCTCGTAGAACTTCACCGGGTGGGAGATCTTCTCGATCTCGCCGGTGAGGTCTCCGGACTCGGTCGCCATCTCCACCACGCGCTTCTGCGCGCTGAACACGGTCAGTCCCGCCAGCTCGGAGTAGTTCGCCTGGCCCTCGGGCGTGGTGATCCACGGCGCCTCGGTCAGGAAGCGGCCGTCGCGGCCGATCACGGAGCGGGTGGGCAGCTCGAGCTCGCGCCACCAGGTGACGTCGTTCGAGTCGCCGAAGGTGCAGATCATCGCGATGCCCGCGCCCTTGTCGGGCTGGGCGAGGGGGTGCGCCAGCACGGGCACCTCGACCCCGAACAGGGGAGAGGTGACGGTGCTGCCGAAGAGCCCCTGGTAGCGCTCATCGTCCGGGTGGGCCACAAGAGCCACGCACGCGGGCAGCAGCTCGGGGCGGGTGGTCGCGATGACGACCTGCTCGCCGGTGCCGTCGGTGCGGGTGAAGCCGAGGCGGTGGTAGGCGCCGTCGCGGTCGCGGTCCTCCTGCTCGGCCTGCGCCACCGCGGTGCGGTAGGTGACGTCCCACATGGTGGGGGCCTCGGACTGGTACGCCTGACCGGCCTCGAGGTTCTCGAGGAAGGCACGCTGGGAGGTCGCGCGGGAGTGCGCGTTGATGGTCTGGTAGCTGTAGTTCCAGTCCACCGAGAGGCCGAGGGTGCGGAACACTTCCTCGAAGGACTTCTCGTCGATCGCGGTGAGGCGCTCGCACAGCTCGATGAAGTTGCGGCGCGAGACGGGCACCTGGTTCCCGGGCTTGGAAGACTTGTTGTCGCCGCCCTCCTGCGGGGGCGTGTAGTCCTCCACATAGGGCAGCGAGGGGTCGCAGCGCACGCCGAAGTAGTTCTGCGCGCGGCGCTCGGTGGGTAGGCCGTTGTCGTCCCAGCCCAGCGGGTAGAAGACGTTCTTGCCGCGCATGCGCTGGTAGCGCACGATCATGTCCGCCTGCGAGTAGCCGAACACGTGGCCCACGTGCAGCGAGCCCGAGGCCGTGGGCGGCGGGGTGTCGACGCTGAAGACCTGGTCGCGGGTGGTGTCGGGGTCGAAGGCGTAGAGCTGCTGCTCGCTCCATACGCCGTCCCACTTGTCCTCGAGGCCCTCGAGGGAGGGTCGATCGGGGATGGAGGTGGCGGTGTCAGGGCGCGGTGCAGTGTCGGTCATGGGGACATTGTTCCAGGTCTGTGCTCGGGTGCAACGCAGGCGGCGACAGTGTGAGCGCCCTCGCGTACGAGGCGGGACGCAGCAGGGGCGGGCCGTACCGTGGAGGGATGTCCTTCGAACGCCTCGCCGTGGTCTCCGACGTGCACGGCAACCTCACCGCTTACGACGCTGTGCTCGCCGACATCGCAGCGCGCGGCATCACCCGGATCCTGAACCTCGGCGATGTAGTGGGCAAGGGCCCCCGCGGCGCCGCCTGCACGGCGCTGACCCGAGAGCGCTGCGAGGCGACCGTGCGCGGGAACTGGGAGGTGTTCGTCGCCGGAGATGGCGAGCTGCGCAGCGAGGGCCAGGCCTGGTGGCGGAAGGAGATTCCCCCGGAGGACAGGCAGTGGCTGTTCGCCCTGCCTGGCAGCCTGGACCTCGAGCTCTCCGGGCGACGGGTGCGGGTGCTGCACGCCTCGCCGGTCGATGAGTTCACCCGGGTGCACCGCGAACACGGGGCGGAGCAGTTCGCGATGATGTTCGCTCCCACCCCGTTCACCGGGGACGGCGGCCCCGCGGATGTCGTCGTCTACGGCGACATCCATGACCCCTTCCTGCGCTCCGGCAAGGAGGGGACGCTGGTGAACGTCGGCAGCGTCGGCAATCAGTTCGACGATCCGACCCCCTCCTACGCGATCCTCGAAGGCGACCCGGACGGCGGGAAGGACGCACCGTTCGGGATCCAGTTCGTACGGGTGTCCTATGACGTCGAGGCCGAGATCGCGGCGGCCCGTGCGCTCGGCATGCCCGAGCTCGAGGCGTACGAGATCGAGCTGCGCACTGGGGTGTACCGCGGGGACCATGCGGCGCTCGGGCTCAGCACGCCGCGTGGCTGAGCCTCACCGCGCATCTCGAGCGCTCACGGCACCCGCGCGGTCCACTCCTCGGTCCCGAACTTCGTCTCCACCAGCTCGCGGGCCTTGGCGAGCTCATTCTCGGTGTAGTCCGAGTCGACGGTGTCATAGCGGGCGCGGAAGAAGTCCAGGAACCCGGCGATGATCTGCTCACGGGCCAGGCCCGTCTGCGAGCGCATCGGGTCCACGCGCTTGTTCGCGCTCTTGGTGCCCTTGTCGGAGAGCTTCTCGCGGCCGATCCGCAGCACCTCGCTCATCTTGTCCGCGTCGATGTCGTAGCTCATCGTCACGTGGTGCAGCAGCACCCCGCCCGCGAAGCGGCGCTGGGCGGCGCCGCCGATCTTGCCCTGCTCGGAGGCGATGTCGTTCAGCGGCACGTAATGAGCCTTCACCCCGATCTCCGCGAGGGCGCCCATCACCCAGTCGTCGAGATAGGCATAGGACTGCTCGAAGTTAAGTCCCTCCACCAGGGAGGTGGGCACCACCAGCGAGTAGGTGATGCAGTTGCCCTGCTCCATGAACATCGCGCCGCCGCCGGTGATGCGGCGCACCACCCCGATGCCATGCCTCGCTGCGCCCTCGGCGTCGATCTCGTTGCGCAGCGACTGGTAGGAGCCGATCACCACCAGCGGGGAGTCCCAGTCCCAGATCCGGAAGTGAGGGTTGCGACGCCCGGCGATCACCTCGTTCGGCAGCACCTCGTCCAGCGCCACGTGCATCACCGGCGGCAGCACCTGTGGGCCGATCACGTCGAAGGTGAGGTCGTCCCAGCTGGTCGCGTGACCGAGCGCCCGGCGCACCGCGATCGCGACCGCCTCGACGGAGAAGCCGATCATCTGCACCGGGTCCGGGCGGGCCTCGAGCCGGGTGGTGAGCGCCGCGCCGAGCTCGGCGGCGGTCGCGTCGGTGGGCATCCCCTCCAGCGCGGCGTTGAGATCCTCGAGGGCATCATCCGGCTCGAGGAAGAAGTCCCCGAAGACGTGGGCGGTCGCGATCCGGCCGCCCGCGACGGTGACGTCCACCGAGACCAGCTTGCCGCCGCGCACCTTGTACTGGCCGTTCATCACCGTGCTGTCGTTGCGCTCTTCCATGCCTGCCATTGTCCCTCAGTGGATCGTCAGCGACCGCAGAGCGCGGTGGACCTCCCAGACGAAATCCGCGGTGGACTGGCTCTTGCGCGGCGCGATCGCGTAGGTCTCGGCGGGGCGCCGTGAGGTCTCCTCACGAGTGACGCGGGGGATGAGGTTCTTCCACTCGCGCTCCCCGCCCACCCACAGGCGGTACTCGGTGCCGGACTCGTCCCCCCTGTGCAGCAGCCGCATCCCCATCGACGTCGCGGTCAGTGCCGGCTGGCGCTTGGCGGCTGCCGGCTCGAAGCCGCGGTCGCGCAGCAGCATGGGATTGAACAGCGCCCACAGCAGCAGCCGCGCTCCCTCCAGCTCGGGGGACGCGGGCGCGCCTATCAGCTCAGCGGAGACAGGCGGGCTCCCCGCCTCCGTGCGCCACGCGGTGCGACGGGAGAACATCGCCAGGCGCTGCGTGACAGCCTCCCGCTCCTCGTCGGTCTCGATCCGGCCGATGCCCAGCGGGACGGGGTCCTCGCCCGTGCGCAGGAAGTGCACCGGGGTGCCCTGCTCGACCTCTCCGAACTCGAGGCCCGTGCGATGCCGTCCCACACCCGCCTGGAGGTGGGCGCCGGTCTGGCCGCGACGGGTCGAGAAGTGCGGGCTCGTGCCGAGCAGGGTGCGGCTGGCCAGGTGGAGCACGTCCAGGTGGGCGCGGAACTCGCGGGCGGTGGAGGTCTTCGTCAGCAGCTTCTTCGCATCGACGGGGAACTGCACGACGGGCCGCCCGGCGTTCTCACCCACCTCGCCGAGGGTCTCCCACAGGTGGGCGTGGCCGGGATCGGCCTTCGGCATCCGCCTGGCCACTCGGGCCCAGCTGGTGGCGACGACCCCGTCGGGGACTTCGCCGTCGAGTTCGGCGCGGTCGGTGTGTCGGGCGATCGCGACCAGCAGGTGCTGGGGTGAGGGGCCGAGCGCCGCTCGCATCTCCCTCAGCCGGGTGGTGGAGAACGGGCCGCCGACGCGCAGAGCGATGCCCAGGCGGGCGCCGTCGTCGGTTTCCCCTGCGGTGGGCAGCAGCTCGGCGAGCAGATCGGGGGAGGTCTTCCGCAGCCGTGGGGCGGCGGCGATCGAGCCGGTGGTGTGCTCGGTGCGGGCGATCGTGCGCAGGAACGCGTCCCGACTGCGAGGGGACATCAGCACGAACTCGAGCATGTGCCGCAGGATCACCTCGACCCGCACATGGCGCTCCGCCGAGGACTCCAGATCGGGGGAGAGCGCGGAGCGATCCACGGCATAGGTGAGCATCTGTCCGACGGTGGCGTACGAGCGGGCCATGATCCTCCTTCTCCAGGGCGGGCACAGGCGGTCCGGGCTGTGGTGGTGGGCCATTATCCTCCTCCTACAGTGTGCATCGTCGCAGGTGGAGGGTCTAGGCGTGTCCCGGGTCAGAGCCTCCCGTCGCGGGCGTAGATCTGCCGCACCAGGTCCTCGATCGCCGGTTCGGTCAGCGACAGGTCCCGCACCTGGGCCTGGGCACCGATCGCGGTGAGCAGCGCCGGGACCGTCAGCTCGGCGCCCGAGAACGCGATCCGGTGGCGGATCCCGTCGGCCTCCACCGCGAGGGTGCTCGCGGCGGTCGGGAGGGTGAGCGCGGCGAGGGGCTCCTCGAGATCCACGATCAGCTCGCGGGGAGCACCGAGGCGCGCACGGAAGGAGGCCAGCGCCCCGTCGTACGCGACGGTGCCCGAGTTCACCACGACGATCCGGTCGCACAACCGCTCCACGTCCCCCATGTCGTGAGTGGTGAGGAACAGGGTGGTGCCGCGCTCGGCGCGGTCCTCGCGCAGGAAGCGGCGCAGCCCCTCCTTGGAGACCATGTCCAGCCCGATCGTCGGCTCATCGAGCACCACCAGCTCGGGCGAGTGCAGCAGCGCTGCCGCCACCTCGCCGCGCATCCGCTGCCCGAGCGACAGCTGCCGCACCGGGCGGTCCAGGAACCCGCCGAGGTCGAGCCCTTCCACCAGACGCCCCAGGCGCTGCTCGCGGCCACGGTCGGTGAGCCGGTGCATCGCCCCCAGGATCCGGTAGCTGTCCCGCAGCGGCAGGTCCCACCACAGCTGGGATCGCTGGCCGAAGACCACCCCGATGTCGCGGGCGAGGTGACGGCGCTCGGGCACCGGGTCGCGGCCCAGCACCCGGACCGTGCCGGCGGTGGGCTGCAGGATCCCGGTCATCATCTTGATGGTGGTGGACTTCCCCGCGCCGTTGGCACCCACGAACCCGACCGTCTCACCAAGGTCGATGCGCAGGGTGACGTCGTCCACCGCGCGCACCAGCTGCCGTCGTCGCCGCCGGGAGCCGGCGACGGGAGTGCGGACAAGGTAGTCGCGACGCAGCCCCGCGAGCTCCACGGCGGGGGACTGCGGTGACGGTTCAGGGGTGCTCATCCACCGGCTCCTGTGTATCTGCGGACTCCCGCGCGCCAGAGCAGACCGGCGACGATCCAGGCCAGGACCGTGGCCGGCAGGCCCAGCCACCCGGCCCAGGCGGGGATCAGGGCCGGGCCGGGCAGGTCCAGCAGCGCGAGGGTGGGGGCGTAGGCGATCAGCGTCGCCGGGATGACGAAGGTGAAGAAGGCGCGCATCGGCAGTGCGAAGACGGCGCCGGGGGTGGTGGCGACGTAGTTGCCGCCGTAGGTGAAGGCGTTGGCGAACTCGCGGCCGTCGACCAGCCAGAACTGCAGGGCGCCGGCCACCGTGAACAGGGCGCCGAAGAGCAACGCGCCGGCGAGCGGTGCGAGCACGGCCAGCAGCAGCGTGGCCCCCGTCGGCTGGAAGCCGGCGAGCACCAGGGCGGTGACGTACATCGCCAGGCCCACCACGATCCGGCCGATGCGGCGCAGCGAGAGATCCAGGCTCGAGATCTGCAGCAGCACCGGAACGGGGCGGATCAGCAGGGTCTCGAGCTTTCCGGACCTGATCTGGGTGGAGAGCCCGTCGATCTCCCCGAAGAGGATGTCCCCGATCCCGAAGGCGAGGGCGCCGAGTCCATAGACCACGGCGACCTGCGTGAGCGTCATCCCGCCGAGCGTGCTCACCTGCGAGAGGATCACCCACAGCTCGAGGAACTCGGTGCCCACGATCAGCACCTGCCCCAGGAGGTCGGTGAGGAAGCTGGTGCGGAAGGTCGCCTGTGAGCGGATCCGGGAGCCGTACAGGGTGCGGACCATCCGGGCTGTGGAGACGGGGCGGTCCAGGGGATCGGGGCGGGCCGCCCGGGCGGCACGATCCGCAGGCGAGGGACGGGGCTGCTCAACCACCCTGCACCTCCACGCTCCGCACCCCGGCGTGCAGCATCGCCAGAGCCGCGGCGGTGAGCACCGCGATCCAGCCCAGCTGGGTCCCCAGCAACGGCAGCGCCTCCAGCGGGGACACCCGGCCGGAGAGGGTGTCGATCGGGGTCTGGATCATCGAGGGGAAGGGCGTGGCGCGGGCGATCGTGAGCAACCAGTCCGGAAACCACACGATCGGGATCAGGAAGCCGGAGAGCAGATTCATCACCGCGGTGTAGACCACGGTCAGACCGCGAGTCTCGAGCAGCCAGAAGGCGGCGAGGTTCACCAGCATGTCCGCGAGGAATGCGACCGTGATCGCCAGCAGCAGGGAGAGCGCGCCGAGCAGGTAGGACAGCGGATCCTCCGGCAGCGCGAGGCCGGTGAGCAGCGCGCCGATCAGCAGCGGCGGCACGCCGCGGCCGAGCAGCAGGAAAGCGGCACGTCCCAGCTTCTGCGCGTAATAGAGGCCCAGGAAGGAAGTGGGGCGCAGCAGGTCTATCGCCACATCCCCCTGGTGGACGCGCTGGGAGACCTCACGGGTGCCGAAGGCCTCGATAGGGGCCAGCAGCGCCTGTCCGAGCCAGACGTAGGTCGCCGCCTGGGCGATGGTGTACCCGCTGAGCTCGCCGCCGGCGGTGGTGATCGCGGCGAACAGGATCGAGGCGCGGATCAGGCCGAAGATCGAGTTGGTGAATACCCCGGCGGCCGTTGCCAGACGGTAGGTCGAGTACTGGCGGAAGGCCGCAGCGGCGATCGTCCAGTACGTGGGCACTCGCGCGAGCCTAGCGAGCTGTGGGAGGTGCCACAAGGTGAACGTGGAATCCGTGTCCACCTGGGCCGGGCCGCGCTGTCCCTCCGGGTGGCGAGCGATCGGGTCGAGGGCGCAGCCGGCGTGCGCACCGCCCGGGTCTACGCTGTTCCGGTCCCCACCCGACCCCTGTGAGAGCCGGCCCATGCACACCTACTCCGACGCCTCCTCCGACGCTCCCTCCGACACCGCCGTCGACCCCTCCGCGCGCGCACCTCGTCGGAAGCGCTTCGGACTGCTTCCCCGGATCCTCCTCGCGATCGTGCTGGGGATCCTGCTGGGCCTCGTGATGCCCGAGGCGCTCGCCCGCATCTTCACCACCTTCAACGGGGTCTTCTCCGGGTTCCTCGGGTTCCTCATCCCGTTGATCATCGTGGGCCTGGTGACGCCGGCGATCGCGGAGCTCGGCCACGGGGCCGGGAAGATGCTCGCCGCTACCGTGGTTGGGAAAAAGCGTACTTTGACGGCGTCTCACCCTTCGGGGACGTCGCGGTGGCCCGCCCATCACGTGCGCGCGCCTGACGACACGGCGAACCCGGCCACCTTCAGGACCGCGCTACCGTCTAGAGCACTCGGAGTTGCCCACGCTTGACAATCCCGATAGGATTGCGACTAGTCTTTTTGGATCGCAACCCGAAAGGTCCGAAAGGAAGGGTTACCACCTGTGTGACGATCGACAGGTCGTTGGTCTAGACCGGGCCAGGGAGCAGCGGCTCTGAAATACACCCATCAGTTAGTGGTGGGGTTTCGCACGCCCCTTAGGAGGTGCCGAGGGGCTTGCCCGCCTCGTCGCTAAGGCTCGGATTGGTTTCCGGACCGAAGCTAGGCAATAAAGAGGCTGCGGGTCCATCCCGCGGTCACAGGGCGGAACACGTGGTCGCGGTTGAAAAACAGTGGCTTAGTTCCATCTGGCGACGTGGACGGTACAGATGCCGTCTACTGTGAGCGCGTCTGTCAGAGACATCAGCACGCTATGCGTGCTTGTCTCTGGGAGACCCCGTGGCATCCTCCACCTATGCGCCGTCATCGAGCGGCGTCCACTACCTCAACCTTAGCGACGCTGTAGCTCTGGGCTATGGCGCGTATCAGACACTGCGGCGCTACATCGCGGACGGACGCCTGCCCGCCGTCAAGATCGGCGGCCGCGTCAAGGTCCTGCGCACTGACCTCGACGCTCTCGCGGTCCCGAGGCGTGAATCCACGTTCGAGGACGTCGTCTCCGCCGTCGAGCGCGTTGTAGCCGAAGCGCCTCCGCTCACCCCGGAGCAGCGCGAGCGCCTCGCGGTCGTCCTCGGCGGCACGTCATGAGCGTCGCCGTCGCCGGATGGGACAGCCACGAGATCACCGACGGCGCGCGTCATGGCGCTCGCTTCGACGTGCTCGTGCGTCGTCGCGCGCGGACCCCGGCCGCTGGGGCAGGGGCCGTGCCCGCAGGCACCTCGGGCGATGGGGCAGCGAGGTCCCAGAGCCAGCTCGCCGAGTGTGACACTTCCGGACTGTCACACGTTCCGACCCCTCTCGGGACAGCGGTTTCCCCAGGTCAGGAGGCGAGAGGCCCGGCACGGTCATTAGCCCCTATGGGGAGCCCCGCGTTACGACCGTATGACCGCACCGCTGCGACCGTGCCTGCGACGCCCGCGCCGAGCGCCGTGTCCGGGTCCGCGACCGCGTTCGGCGACCTCCCCTCGGTGAAGGCGATGGGCACGGGCCGCGCCGGGATCGTCGTCGGGTTCGACACCGAGTTCACGACGAACGACGGCGTGCGCGTGATCGACTCGTTCCAGTTCGCGACTCCGGACCCGCTTGACCCCACTGTGATGGTCGAGGTCGTGATCCTGCCGCCGCTGGGATCGACCTCGCGCCTCTCGCTGCACACGGCGTTATGGACCGTGGTGGTCGCCGCTCGGCTGTGGGAGTCGCCGCTGGTCCCCGACGAGGTCGGTCCCCGCGGGGTGCCGCGCGGCGCGTTCTGGACCGACGACTGGCATGACCGTCGGGAGGCGCTGGCGAAGCTGCGCGTGCCCATCGTGCTCGCCTGCCACTACGGCTCGGCGGACCTTACGACTTTCCGCACGGGCGGTCAGAGCCGCGAGCTGGACAGCCTCGTCCGGCTAACCTCGGCTGCCGGTGGCCTGGTGACGCTCCTGCCGTTCCGCTCGCAGCGCGGCAACGAGAACGGGCACTGGTGGCAGAGCCTGTCGGTGTCCGTCCGCGACACCATGTCGCAAGCACCCGCCGGGAAGAAGAGTCTTGCCGTCCTTGGCGAGGCGTGCGGTGTCACGAAGCTGGACGTGCCGGAGGGCTGGATCTCCCGCATGACGGACTACCGACGTGAGCACCTGGATGAGTTCCTGGAGTACGGCATCAACGACGCGGTGATCGTCGTCGAATACCTCGCTCGGCTGTGGGGTGACGGAGTCGTTCCTCCGATCACCCTCAGCGGTGGTGCTGCTGCCGCGCTCGTGGACTCTGGAAGCTCCTACTTGGGGGCGTCGAGCCCCTCGGAGTTCCGCCGGAAGTTCGCTGGGCTGGTGGACGAGGACGAGGGCGTCGAGGCTGTCGAGGAGGGTGACCGGCTGAGCTTCTACGCGAAGCGGGGTCGCAACCCTCTCGATGGCGCTGCCGCGCAGCTCTCCTCCGCGTTCGCCCGCGCGTATCACGGTGGCCTGAACTCGTGTCCGATGCCGGGCTACTACCCGACCCCGAGTGTGGACATCGATGCGCAGAACGCCTACCCGACCGCGATGGCTCTCGTGCGTGATCTCGACTGGGAGGCCGGTGCCATCGAGGAGGTCGTGCATGAGCGAGCGCTCGCCGTTGACGACGTGTCCTCGGCGGCGACGCCGTTCGTCGGCTTCGTGTCGTTCGAGTTCCCCGCCGACGTGGTGTATCCGTGCTTGCCGATCGTCGCTGATGGCACCCTCGTCTATCCGCGCACGTCCGAGGGCGTTGCTGGCACCTGGGTCTGCGGCCCGGAGCTGTGGCTCGCTCTCCGCCTCGGCGCTGTGGTCCACTGCCAGATCGGCTATCTCGGTCGCGAGCTGGGGCAGGACGGTGGGCCGAGCCTATCCCTGCGCCATGGGGTGAAGCAGCTCATCGACGACCGGAACGCTGCCAAGAAGATTTTCGGCAAGGGGTCCCTGGAAGAGCAGACGCTGAAGACCGGCGTGAACTCGGTGTACGGCAAGACTGCGCAGGACGTCGCTGAGCAGCACTCCTGGGACGCCCGTGCGCAGGAGATGGACAACGTCGGTGGTTCCGCCGTGTCCAGCCCATACCATGCGGCGACCACGACGTCGTTCGTCCGCGCGCAGCTGCTGGCGACGATGAACCAGATCGTCGAGCACGGCGGCCAGGTCTACTCGGTGACGACGGACGGCTTCATCACCGACTGCACGGTGGACGAAGTCGCCGCCCTGGACCTGTACGGACTCGCCGACGTGCTCCGCGAGTCCCGCACGGCCCTGACCGGCGACCCGGACATCTGGGAGGCGAAGCACGGTCAGGATGACCTCGTGAACTTCACCACCCGCGGGAACGTGTCGCTCGACCTCGGCGGCGTGTGCGCGCACAACGGGCTCAAGACGCCCAAGGAGATCGTGCGCGACAGCATCGAGGACCGCGAGATGCTGCTGGTCTCCGTCGCCACTCGTGAAGGGCGGGTGCCCAACGGGTATACGCGATTCCCGTCGTTCCAGGAGCTGTCGCGCACCGAGGACCGCAAGGACTTCCTGCCGTCCCGCGTCGAGCGCTCCGTGAGCATGGACTACGACCTCAAGCGCAGGCCCGTCATGACCTCGATGGTCGGTGCGATGGTCCCTCTCCCCGACGGCTCCATTAGCGAGATGGCTACGTTCACCACCGAGCCGTGGGAGCGGGTGGAGGACTGCCTGCGCGCTCGCCAGATCGCCCGCGACATGGCCGAGACCGGATGCCTGCGCACCGTCGCTGAGTGGCGCGACTGGAACCTGAAGTACACGCACGGTAAGGGCCGCCGCATCGTCACTCCGCAGCGCGCAGTGCTCATGTCCATCGTCATGGCGCACCGTCAAGGCGTCGCCACGATCCCGACTCTCGCTGACCGCTCGATGACTATTGCCGACCGCCTCGACTGGCTCGCGGAGTGGGGCCTGGGGACGGTGTCCCGGGGCGACTGGGACAACGCCCGTCGCCCGGAGCGCGCTGCTCAGATGCTCCCCACGGATGTGCTCGCCCCTTACCTCGACCGGATGGCGGCAATGGCCTCCGGAGAACGCCCCACGGACGCCGACCGGCGGCCGTACTGACTGAAAAGGACTAGTCATCACGACTCGGAAGACATCTCAGACCTCCGCCGAAATCATCGCGGAGTCGAAGCGGCTGGCACGCGAAGCACGGGTCATCCGCAAACGTGAAATCGAGGCCGCGAAGCTCACCTTTGCCGGCGAGATTCTTGAGCGCTATGCCCCGGTGGAGAAGCGCGTCCAGCGCGACGACATCGAGGCTCGGATCGTGACCGCTCTCGGTCGCATCCGCACTCCGTCCACGGGTGCCACGGAGCGCAGCGCCGTCGGCGTGACGACCGAGCCCCGCGATCGTGCCAACGACGCGCTCGGGCTCCTAGACCGAGGTGCTGCGCAGTGATGCGAGAAGGCGGAGCCTTGGAGCGGCACGGAGCCAGTGGTCACCGAGGACGCTGCAGCGTCCGCGGTGACCACTGCGGGCGGAGCAGGGACGGACGCGCCAGCGTTCGGCCTCTGCGGAGCCGCCCTCCGCAGGAGCCCCGGACAACCCGAGCTTGCGAGGGTTGTCTTTACGGGGCTAAAGACGACTCGATCTTTGGGGTAGCGAAGCGAGGGAACCCACGGATCAAGTCGTCTTGCGGCGGCACGGCGTGTGGAGGAGCGCAGCGAGAGGCTCCACGCGACGGGACGACCGCGCGACAGCCTAGACGCGAGTGGTTCCGAGCGGGTGGGGTGGAGCACGGGAGGCGAGGGCACGAGCCGACCAGGCGGCCGCGCGAGGAACGAGCACAGATTGCTCGGAACGAAAAGGAGGAACGACGATGAGCGACGAGGCAAAGGGACGGGCTGGGTTCAACGCCCGGCACCTGCGGCACGGGGCCACCGGCACCGAGAGTGATCGCAGGTCGATCTTGAAGGAAGCGATGCGCGACCTCAACGATTGGGACGCCGATTTCTATGCGAACAAGAATCCCAACATCGTGCGCGAGGAGACGCACCTCAACAAGTCCTTGGTCAACGACGGGCAGGGCGGTTTTCGTCACGCGAAGGACGTCGATGAAGTGGTCGAGTACGGCAACGCGCGCATCGGCACGTGCGACAACGACAAGGGTGAGGATCGGGTGACCGACACGGGGCGCAAGTGGCGCTCCGATAGCTTTGAGACTTCGCTGTTCGTGGTCTCGCTGCCGCGCACGCTCTGCACGGAGATCAAGGATTTCTATCCCGTCATTGACGAGCGGGGTGAGCCGGTGGTGGCGGACGGCGAGCCGGTCATGCGCTCGCGCTGGGTCGCGCGCGACATCGACGAGGCACGGGAGTACTTCATGCGCGCGGCCGGGTTCCTCGGCTCGAACGTGCTCACCGGGGGCACCGATGCGATCCACGGCATCGCCCCGAACTTCGACGAGGCATACCCGCACGTGCAGATCATGGCCGACACGCTCGGTCCTGGCGACGACGGTGCGCTGCGGTGCGACGCTTCGAGGATGTGGGGGTCGCATCGTGACGTGCGTGACGCGAGCGGTAGGCAGGAGTCGGGCAAGGCGAAGTTGTCTCGGTATCAGCGGGAGCTGCGGGAGCACATGGCGCAGTGGTACGACGTCGAGCTGGAGACGGCGCACCGTAGCAAGAGCAGCCACAGCCGTGAGGAGTGGGCCAGGATCAAGGACCGCGAGCAGATCGCTAAGGCGCTGCGGCAGAGCGCCACGCGCAAGCGGGAGCTGATCGACTCCGAGGGTAAGCGCGTGCAGGACCGTGAGGAGGAGATCGACGAGCGAGCAGGCAAGGTGCGGGTGCGCCAGGCCAAGCTCGCTAAGCGGGAGGCTGAGGTCACTGCGCGGGAGCGCGCAGCCACCTTGGAGGCTCAGAGGGTCGCTGAGGAGCGTGCGCGTGTCGCTGAGCGCGAGGCTGACGTCGAGGCGCGTATCAAGGCTTACCGGCGCGAGATCGCTGTGCAGGATCGTCATATCAGGGAGATCGCGGCGGACGTTCGTCTTCCGACCGCTGCTGACCCCGAGGTCGGCCTGGCAACGCAGGCAGTTCTGGTGGTGCGAGAGATTGCGCGGCGCGCGGATCAGGCCCGGAAGGTCGAGGGCAGGGCGAAGCGGCATGAGGAGGAGGCTCGGCAGTCGGCGGAGAGTGCGAAGCAGTTGGAGAACGATGCTCAGGTGCGCGTGAATGAACTCGCGGAAACGCCGCCCTTCTGGCAACAGTTCGCGGACAACCATCAGAGCAACGGCGTCACGATGACCGAAAAGTTCCACAAGTTCGTGGAGCATGAGAAGAAGAAGCGTGAGCCGCTTAAGTCCGTGTCGTCCCTCAAGAGTCCCTCTGCGCGGCAAAAGAGCCTGCAGTGGCCGAAACCGCCGCAGTGACAAAAACACGGCCCCGACACCGCTCTCAAAACGGTGCCGGGGCCGTGGACGTAGCCCGAGTTACCGCAGCTCCACGCCGACGACGCCGCTACCCTCGGCGGTATAGATCTGGAAGACAGCGATCCCGCCATCCATGATCCCCAACGGAGCAGCGCCATCGTAGAGAACACCCTCGACACCCGGTGCACCGAAGTCGATCATGACCGCCGACTCCTTGGCATCGGAGTCACCCTCGACCTTCCCGAAGGCGAGGCCCGAGTCATCGACGGCACTGAGCTTCGGGGTCCGCTCACCGGAGGATCGGTCGCCGTAGCAATGACCCTCATCGGCCGAGACGACGACGTTGCCGTAGACCGCGTACTCACCGTTGGGACTGCGTGTCCCGAAGCTTCCGTCACCACCACCGGTGAACTGGTCCATGCACTCGAACGTGTAGCGGACCTCGCCCGTATCCACGTCCGCGGCCGTGACCGGTTCCGGGCTGTTGATCGAATGCGACAGGAAGGCGAGCCCGAGACTCGGCACACGCATGTGATAGGACAGATCCCTCAGCTTGCCATCCGGATTCGGCACACCAGCGACGGGAAGCGGATCATCCGGTGTACCACCAGGCGGCTTCGACATCCCATAGGGGCGCTTCTCGCCAGTGTTCTCATCGTAGAAAGCCGACATGTCGTCGTCACCGCCGGAGCCATCATCCTTTCTCGACATGAGCCAGCCCTTCGGGATGCGCACGTCGTCGAACTCGTCGGCGACGCTGCCGTCGTCGTAGGACAGCAGCTGAACCGTGTCGACCTTCTCGGTCTGGGTGAGCCCCTCGGACTCGGAGCCTCCCTCGTTGAGGACGGCGAAGTGACCACCCAGGAAGTGACCTGAGTCTTCAGCGAAGTCCGTCGTCCAGACCTCCTGGCCGTCCGCGTCGAGGGCCACGAGGACCTTCTCGCCGGCAGCGTCGCCGTTGCGGACCACGAAGGTGCGGTCGCCCTGGACGAATCCGACCTCGTCGTGCTCGCTGCCGAGCTCGTGGGCCCAGACGACGTCGCCGAAGACGTCCTCGGGGAGGTCGCCGAGGTCCTCGCGCGTGAACGCGAGCTGCTCCTCGGCGGGTTCCTGCTCCTGGGACTGCGGCTGCTCGTCGGGCTGGGGCTCCCCGGGCTGGGGCCCGTCCGCCGCGCCCGAGCATCCGGCGAGCAGCAGCGCGAAGGCCGCGACGGATGCGGCGACGGTGGTTCGAACGGTGCAGTTCGTTCTCATACTGGCTCCGTGTCTTCTGGTGTTTTTCCTGGTCTGACCGGGGTCGATCCGAGATCAACCCTACCGACAATCAGGCGCGTTTAGGTTACTGTGCATCAAACGTAACTGCGGGGGCGTTGGTGTGTGCCCGTACCCGCTCCTGACCTCCGCGCCCTCGGTGTCGAGATCGCGCGCCTGCGGAATGAACGCGGACGCTCGCTGGACTATCTCGCCGAGGCGGCAGGGGTGCACCGGAAAACGCTCATCCAGATCGAGGCGGGTCGGGTCGCCGCGCGGATCACGACGCTGCACGGCATCGCGCACGCGCTCGGAGTTCCGCTCACCGAGCTTGTAGCTCCCGTGTGCGCCCGGCACCCGAAGTCGATTCGGGTGCCCACGCGCCTCGTCGAGCGTTGATCCCGCCGAGGCATCCGGGCGAGCGAGCTTCCCCTCACATGTTGCGGAAGACGTAGACGCCTCCGTCCGTCCTCGCCGTGGTGAAGTCCATCGCGAGGTCTCGGGTCCAGGCGGTCCAGTCGAAGTACCGCGCGACCTCTTCCGGGGCACCGTCCAACAGGCCAATGTCCTCGGCGAGGTTCTCGGCGTACTCGCGGAAGCTGTCCCAACAGCCCGCGTACCTCTCCTCGAAGTCGCTCACCGAGGGTATGTCGCCCAGCCCCTCGATGATGTAGTCGCCAGACTCCACCCAGGCGCCCAGCGCCGCACGGGCGTGCTCCGGGACGGCGAGGATTGCTTGCGCCCATTCCGAGGCATCGTAGGGACTCATCTCGCCGCGGGCGGGGATGTTCTCGTGGTCCATCACCCACAGCTCCTCGCAGCCCGCCCGCACGCGGCCAGCACCGCCGTGCACATCGGCGAGGGTGACCTCGTCCGCGCCCGCGGCGTCGAACCACTCGCCTATGAGGCGTCCGTCGTTGTAGCAGTGCATGCACCCGATCCAGGCCCGGGGCGTCGTATCGGTGGTGAGAGCAGTGCTCATGTCGGGTCTCCTCCGTGTTCGGGGAGAGCGGTAGGCGCGACCGGCAGTCGTGCTCAGGGAATCGACGCGCTTACGCAGCGCCGACCGCTCTCAGGAGACCTCTCGGCCGCGCTCTGCGCGGCGTTCACGGGTGGTCCTCGGCGGCGTCAGTGCCTGTGGATAGGCTGAGGTGTATGGGCGTAGACGACGGTGCAGGGGACGAGCGATACCGCACTTGCGCCGACTACGGTCGCGACTGCGAGCCCGAGCCGTTCGACGCTGGACACGGCCAAGGGGTCAGGATCGCGTTCTCATGCCCCGAGCACGGCGTGCACAGCGTCATAGACCCGTTCGAGGACCTGCGGTAGCACGACGCTACTCGCGGCCCTTCCAGCCGATCTCTACGGTGTCGGCGGCTGCGTCGAATGTGGTGATCCGTCGTCCCGGGCCCACGGGGTGGATGATGACGGTCATGAGCGCTTCCACCACGGAGCGGCGACGGGCGAGTGTCCTCTCCTCGTCGTGCCACCATGCACGGGCATCCTTGATGCCAACCAGTTCGGCGAGCGGATCGGTGGCGACGGCACGGGCAATCTCAGCGTCCACGGTCCGCAGCTGGTCAGCGAGATCGTCCAGCGCTTCCTCCGCGTCCGCTTCGGTCGCCCGGCCGGAGGCGAGCTGCTTGAGGACGCTCTTGCGCCTCCCTCCTAGGGCGATGCGCCGGGAGTGGAGCACGCGGATGTCCACGACATCCGGCTTCGGGGCCAGCAGGTCGAGCGTGTCGGGCTTGGACAGGCGCGTGATGCACACCTCCGAGACGAAGTCGTCGATGATCTCGCCTCGGCGCATGATGTGCCCGTTCACGCATCGGTAGGTGTGATAGCGCTGACTGGGAGCCGAGCCGGACCCGTCCTTCCGAGGGGTCGGGTGGGTCGCGCCTCGCGCTGAGCGGACCGGCTGGCGGCACACGGCGCAGATCGCTAGACCGGACAGCAGCCACTTCCGGGCCGTTCCCTGGTGGTTGGGCTTGACCCCGACGAGCTTGTCGCGAGCGGCGACCAGGTGGTCGCGCTCGATGAGCGCCTCCCACGCGCCGGACGTGCAAGTGGAGAGGTCGATGATGGCCAGGTCGTGCGGCTGGCTTCCCTGCGACGGCGGAAGGAGTGCCGAGTACAAGGGGTTCATGAGGATGCGGCGGACCGTCGAGGTGTGCCAGCGCGCACCCTTGCGGGTCTTCCGGCCAGCAGAGTTCAGGTCGCGGGCGATCTGGCCGAGCGGAGCACCGGAAAGGAACTCCTTGAAGATCACCCTCACGTCCTGGGCCTCGTCCTCGGCGATCTCGTAGCGGGTGCCCTTTGCGTCTCGGTTGGCAGCGGGGACCCAGCGGTAGCCGTGGGGGGCCTTACCGGGCGAGGGGTGCCCCATCGCCCGGCGCTCGCGCGCGTAGCGCGCAGCACGCTCGGCCTTGACCTTGACCTCGCGTTCCGCGAGCAGCACGAGCTGCTTCAGCATGAAGTCGTCGACGTCAGTGTCGACGCCTTCGCGGATCGTCACGACCCGGATGTCGCGGCGAGGTGGCCGGACATCGAGGACATCGGGGAGGCTCCGCGTCAGCCGGTCGCTCGCCGTGACCAGCAGGACGTCGAACTCGTCTGCGTCGAAAGCATCGAGCATCTTGGCCCAGTCGGTCTTTGGGCCCCGAACCTTGCTTCCGCTCACGTCGTTGTCCTGGTATTCGAGGACGACCCGCCACCCTCGGCGACCGACTTCGGCGCGGCCGTCGGCGAGCTGCTGCCCGATGCCCTGGTCCTCCTCCTCCGACTGCCTCGCGTACAGAGCGACTCTAGGAGGGTTGTAGGGCGCGGCCGTAGTGTTGGACATGGATCAAGTATGTCCTACAGCATCCACAGTGGCGACCGCCGGGATCGCCTACCTCTCCTCCATCCTGTGCGGGCTGTTCGCGCTGGCGCTCTCCCTGTTCCTGCTGCCGCGGATGCTGGGCGGGGCGCGCATCGACTCCCTCGAGAACCCCGAGGACTCCGCGATCGCGGCCTTCTTCGAGATCGAGATCCCGCCGGTGTTCGGCGTGATGACCGCGCTGGTCCTCTCGTTCTGCCTCGGCATCGGGCTCACGCTCGTGAAGAAGGGTGCGCTGCAGGAGTCCTTCGTGCAGCTGCGCACGATCGTGGTGCGCATCATCGAGGCGATCATCATCCCGCTGCTGCCGCTCTACATCTTCGGCATGTTCCTGGGGCTGACCATGAACGGCCAGATCTGGACCGTGATCGGCACTTTCCTCACCGTGATCCTGCTGGTCTTCGGGATGACCGTGGTGGTGCTGCTCGCGCAGTACGCCGCGGCCGGCTGGGCGATGGGCCGCAATCCCCTGAAGATGCTGTGGACGATGCTGCCCGCCTACATGACGGCGCTCGGCACCAGCTCCTCGGCCGCGACCATCCCGGTGACCACCGAGTGCACCAAGCGCAACGGCATCCCCGACGCGATCGCCGACTTCGTGATCCCGCTGTGCGCCACGATCCACCTCGCCGGCTCGACGCTGAAGATCACCACCTTCGCCGTCGCGATCATGATCGTCACCGGCATGCCGCTGAACATCGGCGCCCTGGTGGGCTTCGTGTTCATGCTGGGCGTGGTGATGATCGCGGCGCCGGGCGTGCCCGGTGGCGCGATCATGGCCGCCGCCGGTGTGCTCGCCTCGTTCCTCGGCTTCGGTGAGGCTGCCGTGGGCCTCATGATCGCCGCGTACATCGCGATCGACTCCTTCGGCACCGCCACGAACGTCACCGGGGACGGCGCGATCGCGGCGCTCATGACCAGGTTCTCCAAGGGACGCATCAGCGGCGACATGACCGCGCAGCACCATCCGCAGGTGCACGGCGTCTGAGCTGTCGTGTGAGCTCGGCCGTCGTGAAAGCGGGCCCGTCAGCACCCTGCGAGGTGCGGGCGGGCCCGCTTCTGTTCGTCAGCCGCTCGCACCTGAAGCATCTGCCATACTGAACATATGAGCAATCGTTCAGATGTTGAGGTGCGGTCCGCCGAGATCGCCGACCTCGCCGACGTCTTCTCCCTGCTGGGGGATCCCAGCCGCCTGCGCCTGCTGTTCGCGCTGCGCGGGGGCGAGGTGAGCGTGGGGGAGCTGTCGACCCTCACCGGGCAGTCGGATTCCGCGGTCTCGCATGCGCTGCAGCTGCTGCGCGCCCACCGCATCGTCCGCGTGCGTCGGGAGGGGCGGCGCGCCTTCTACCGTCTGGACGACCCGCACGTGCGGATGCTGCTCGAGGTCGCCCTCACCCACACCGAGCACAGCGAGCTCCAGCATCCCGAGAGGAGCACCGTGGACGCGCCGCAGGAGCGTGCGGGCTCGCCCCACGAGCCGGTCGAGCAGGCAGTCTCATGAGCCATTCCCACGGGGGCGGCGCCACCGGCCACGCCGGGGCCGCGCACCGCTGGCGGCTGATCGTCGCGGTGGTGCTGATCGGCGGGTTCTTCGTCGTCGAGCTGGCGGCCGGGCTGCTCTCGGGCTCCCTCGCGCTGCTCTCGGACGCCGGGCACATGGCTGCGGACGTGGTCACCCTGTCCGCGGCGCTCGCCGCGACGGTGTTCGCTGCGCGTCCCTCTCGTGATGGCCGGCGCACCTTCGGCAACTACCGCCTTGAGACCTTCGCCGCCCTGCTGGCGGTCCTGATCATGCTGGTCGTCGCCGCCCTCGTGACGATCAGCGGGATCAGCCGGCTGGGTGCCGAGGTCCACGTCGACACCACGCCGATGCTGATCGTCGGCGGGCTCGGCCTGGTCGTGAACCTGGTGGTGCTGCTGATGCTGCACGGCGGGGCGAAGGAGAGCCTCAACGTCAAGGGTGCCTATCTCGAGGTCCTGGCCGACACCCTCGGCTCGGTCGGGGTGATCGTCGCAGCGGTGCTGATCCGTCTGACCGGAGCGAGCCTCATCGACACGATCGTCGCGCTCGCGATCGGGGCGTTCATCGCGGTGCGTGCCGTGCTGCTGGCCCGCGAGGTGCTCACCGTGCTGGGCCAGGCCGCACCCGCAGACATCGACCCCCAGCAGGTGGAGGACGATCTGCGGGCCCTCGACGGGGTCGCCGATGTCCACGACCTGCACCTGTGGACCCTCACCTCCGGGATGGAGGTCGCCACCGTCCATCTGGTGACCGCGCCCGGAGCTGATCCGCACCCGGTCCTCGACGCCGCCCAGGAGCTGCTCAGCACCACGCACGGCATCGCCCACGCGACCGTCCAGACCGAGCCGACCGACCACCACGGCTGCCTCGAGATCGGCTGGTGACCTGCAGGCCGGACCGCCGGATGAGAGCGTCGGGCTCCGCGTACGCTGGGGCCATGACCTCTACGACCTCCATGAATGCTGCGAAAACTGCTGGCAACGACCCCACCCGTCTGACCGCCGTCGTCACCGGCGCCTCCTCCGGCATCGGCCGCGCCACCGCCGTGCGCCTGGTGGCCGAGGGCTGGCGCGTGCTCGCTGTCGCGCGCCGCGAGGACCGGCTGCGCGAGCTCGCCGAGCAGACCGGCTGCGAGGTGCTCGCCGTCGACATCACCTCCGATGACTCCGTCCAGCGCCTGGTCGAAAGGGCCGCCGAGCTGTTCGGCGGCTCCCTGAACGCCGTGGTGCATGTGGCCGGCGGCGCCCTCGGCGTCGAGACCGCCGCCGAGGCGGACCTCGAGAAGTGGCAGCGCATGTACGACATCAACGTGCTGGGCACGGTGCGGGTCACCCGCGCCCTGCTGCCGGCACTGCGGGAGAGCGGCCGTGGAGACCTGCTGTTCGTCACCTCGGTGGCCGGTCACGAGGCCTACCCCGGCGGTTCCGGCTACAACGCCGCCAAGGCCGGGGAGCACATGCTCGCCAACGCCCTGCGCCTCGAGCTGAACGGGGAGAGGATCCGCGTCATCGAGATCGCCCCCGGAATGGTCCGCACCGAGGAGTTCTCCCTCACCCGCCTCGGCGACCAGGACGCGGCCGACGCCGTCTACGACGGAGTCGAGCAGCCGCTGACCGCGGAGGACTGCGCGGACGTCATCTCCTATGCGCTCAATGCCCCGCATCACGTGAACCTCGATCTGGTGACCGTCCGTCCCCTCGCGCAGGCGGCCGCCCACCGCGTCGCCCGCCACCAGGGAGTCTGATGGTCCACGGCGGGATGGGCGGCCCCGGCGGAGGGATGGGCGGCGGGGGCGGCCGGATGCGCGACGACCTCAAGCTCGCCCCCGGCCAGCGCCCCGACCTGCGACGGGTGCTGTCCCTGTTCCGCCCGTATCGCGGGATCCTCACGGGGGTGCTGGCACTGATCGTGATCGGTGCCGCCGTCGGGGTGGTCTCCCCGTTCCTGATCCGCGAGATCGTGGATGTCGCCCTGCCTGAGCAGCGCGCCGACGTGCTGGCATGGTCCGTCGGCGGGCTGATCGCGGTGACGGTGATCTCGAGCGCGCTCGGCGTCACCCAGTCGATGCTCTCCACCCGGGTGGGCCAGTCCGTGATGCACGACCTGCGGGTCTCTGTCTTCTCCCACCTGCAGCGGATGGGGCTGGGATTCTTCACCCGCACCCGCACCGGAGAGATCCAGTCGCGGATCTTCTCCGACATCGGCTCCATGCAGGCCGTGGTCACCTCCGTGATGACCCAGATCGTCTCCTCCGGGGCGGGGGTGGCGATGGCGCTGGTGGCGATGTTCGCCCTGGACTGGCGGCTGACCCTTTTCTCCCTCATCGCATTGCCCTTCGCGGTGTGGATGAACCGCCGGGTGGGCCGCCGCAGACGAGCGATCGTGAAGACCCGCCAGGAGAAGGCGGCGGACCTCTCCGCCGGGATCCAGGAGTCCCTGTCCGTCTCCGGCATCCTGCTGGGGGTCACCATGGGGCGCACGCAGTCGCTCAGCCAGGCCTTTGCCACCGACTCGCGGGAGCTCGCGGACCTCGAGGTCCGCTCCGAGATGGCCGGCCGCTGGCACATGGCCGTCTTCACGACCCTGATGGCGCTGTTCCCGGCCCTGACCTACCTGCTCGGCGGCCACCTGCTCTTCGGCGACCCCGAGGGCCAGGGCGTCACCATCGGCACTCTGGTCGCCTTCATCGCCCTGCAATCCGGCCTGTTCCCCCAGATCAACGGGCTGCTGCGCGTCGCGACCCAGGTCAACAGCTCCCTGGCGCTGTTCGCGAGGGTGTTCGAGTACCTCGACGCTCCGATCCTCATCAGCGACGCGCCGGAGGCCCTGGCGCTGGACCCGGTAACCGTGCGCGGAGAGATCCGCTTCGAGGACGTCACCTTCACCTATCCGGGCGCGGAGGCGCCGGCGCTGCACGGCATCGACCTGGTGGTTCCGGCCGGGAAGCACACCGCGCTGGTGGGGGCCACCGGCTCGGGCAAGACCAGCACCGGTTACCTGATGGCGCGGCTCTATGAGCCCAGCTCCGGCCGGATCACCCTGGATGGTCACGACCTGCGGGTGATCACCATGGATTCGCTCGCGGCGAGCATCGGTGTGGTCACCCAGGAGACCTATCTGCTGCACGCCTCGATCGCCGACAACCTGCGCTTCGCCCGGCCGGAGGCGAGCGATGAGGAGCTGCGGAAGGCCTGCCGGATCGCGCAGATCCACGACCACATCGAGTCTCTGCCGCAGGGCTACGACACCGTGGTGGGGGAGCGCGGTTACCGGTTCTCCGGCGGGGAGAAGCAGCGTCTGGCGCTTGCGCGCACGATCCTGCGGGACCCGCCGGTACTGCTGCTCGACGAGGCGACCTCCGCGCTGGACGTCGCCACCGAGCGTGCGATGTCCGGTGCGCTCGACGCCGCCGCCCGTGGCCGCACCACCGTCTCGATCGCCCACCGGCTCTCCACCATCCGCCACGCCGATCAGATCATCGTGATGCAGCACGGCCGCATCCTCGAGCGCGGCACCTACGAGGAGCTGGTGACGCGAGGCGGGATCTTCGCGCAGCTCGCGATCCAGGACGCCCGACGGGACAGCGCCGCGCCCGGACCAGGGGACGGCGAGGCTTTGCAGCCGTGGGCGGCGAGTGACGATGCCGAGGACCCGGCCCCGCCGCTGCGGAGCTGAGCCGGTCCGCGGCCAGCTGAGCCGGTCCACGGCCAGCTGAGCCGGTCTACGACCCGATGTGCCGGTCTACGACCAAAGGGGGAGGGACATCTCCACCCTGCGCAGGATGTGGGAGACCTGCCGCCCGGGGGAGGATCTCTCCATGGAGAGGCGCCGCACCCCCACCGGACGGCGGCCTCTCGAGCATCCGAGCAGAGAGGTCCCCCTGATGACGACGACGCATCTCGGCCATGTCGAGCAGGCACGATCCGGGGCCAAGCCCGCCATGGGCAGGCCGCTGCTGTTCGCTCTGCTGCTCGCCGTCGCCGCTGCCGGAATGCTGCTCCTGCTGGTCACCGGCCCCAGCATCGCGCTGCCGTTCGCGGTCGGTGCCGCGACGGCGCTGATGATGCTGGTGGGCGTGGCCTGGGTCGTGGCTGGTCCCCGGCTCTGACGCACTCCGATCACGGAGATCCCGATCCGATCAGCGAGATCCCGGTCAGAGGGATCCTGAGGGACGTCCTCAGATGTCGATCTCGATCTCGCCCTCGCCGCGGGATACGCAGGTGATCATCTGGTCCGCGTGCTCGTCGTCCATCAGGAACTCGTCCAGGTGCTCGACCTCGCCGGAGACCAGCGGCACCACGCAGGTGCCGCACACGCCGCCCTCGCACGAGTAGTCCATCGGGATGTCAGCGTCAAGCAGCGCCTGGAGGAGGGATTGACCCTCGCCGATCTCGAGCGTGACGCCCGACTTCAGGCACTTGGCGGTGAAGGGCTCTCCGAACAGCGACATCCTCGCTCCTTCTGCGTCGACCACCCCGTGACGCGGGGCGGGATCGTGGAGCTCTCAGTCTTCCATGACCTCGCCTCCTCCACGAGGTGAGTCTTGCCTCCTCACCCAGCGCCTCGCCCAGCGCGTTGCAGAGCCCAGAGGGACATCAGCGGCAGCTCACCTGAGGGAGCCGTCGTCCGCGTCGGCCGTTTCACGAAGGTTCCCGGGACTCGCCGTCATCGGCGCGGGAGCGACAGACACAGGAGCCGAGATCGCGGCCCGCACGCTCGGCGTGCCCGGGACGGAAGGTGTCAGCGCGAGCGCCGACGGACCGAAGCTGAGCACGAGCAGGGCCGCCGCGCCGAGTGCCGAGGCGCTCGCCGTGGCCCGGCTGCGCCGTGGGCCGGCATCCTGGGCACCGGTGTCCTCATCCATGCGACCTCCTCGATGGGGGAGCGGCAGGTCGAGCCGCTGCCTGTATTCGACGTCCCGCGGCTGGGCAGGTGCTGTGCATCTCACCCGGATCTGCTGGGACGCGAATGGGATGCGCAAGGAGGGGACACGTAAGGAAGGGACGAGGGAGGGGGAGCCGGGCTGTTCCGCGCGTCTCTTCCCCGCCCGGCCGCGTGACCGTCCTCGGGCCGCCGCGTACACTGACCGCCATCGGCATCGACCCGGCCATCACCGGCGAGCCGCGGGAAGAACCGCCCATTGTCCGTTCGCGGGCACGGGCCTAGTAGAACCCGCCGGGACCAGCCCGTCACAGCTGAGGAACAAGGGGAGGCCCCTGGATCGCCACCGGCGATGCAGCGGACGTCAACCGAGGTGGTACCGCGCCACCGGCCCTGCGCCGGGAAGCGTCCTCGGACTGCGTGTTGTCCCAGCTCTCACCCTTGTTCTGCCTCGGAGGTCCGTCCCATGGTCTACCCGGTCAGCGGAGACCCGCTCGTCCCCTCACCGAACCTGCCCTCGCTCGAGAACGCCATCCAGGAGTTCTGGCGGCAGGACGACACCTTCCGTGCTTCGATCGCCCGGCGCGAGGGTGCCGAGGAGTTCGTCTTCTACGACGGTCCTCCCTTCGCCAACGGCCTGCCGCACTACGGCCACCTGCTCACCGGCTTCGTCAAGGACGTCATCCCCCGCTTCCGCACCATGTGCGGGAACAAGGTGGACCGCCGCTTCGGCTGGGACACCCACGGCCTGCCCGCCGAGCTCGAGGCGATGCGGGAGCTCGGGATGACCGAGAAGTCCGAGATCGAGGAGATGGGCGTCCAGGAGTTCAACAACGCCGCCCGCGCCTCGGTGCTGAAGTACACCAAGGAGTGGGAGGACTACGTCACCCGCCAGGCCCGCTGGGTCGACTTCGAGAACGACTACAAGACCCTCGACGTCACCTTCATGGAGTCGGTGCTGTGGGCGTTCAAGACCCTGTACGACAAGGGGCGGGCGTATGAGGGCTACTACGTGCTGCCTTACTGCTGGAAGGACCAGACCCCGCTGTCCGCGCACGAGCTGCGCATGGATGACGACGTCTACCAGGAGCGCCAGGATCAGACCGTGACGGTCACCTTCCCGTTCTCCGGGGAGAAGGCCGAGCAGCTCGGCCTGGACAGCGTGAAGGCACTGGCCTGGACCACCACCCCCTGGACCCTGCCCACCAACTTCTCCCTCGCCGTCGGTCCCGAGCTCCAGTACTCGGTGGTCCCCGCCGGTCCGCTCGGCGCCGCCGACGGCACCGCCGCAGGTGCAGGCCGCTACCTCATGGCCACCGCGCTGCTCGGCTCCTACACCAAGGAGCTCGGCTACGAGAGCGCCGAGGAGGCGCTCGCCGCCTGCGAGGAGCGCGTGTACGCCGGCTCCGAGCTCGAGCACGTCGCCTACCAGCCGCTGTGGACCGTCTATTCGGAGGACCGGGCGAAGTGGGGCACCGAGAACGCGTGGATCGTCACCGTCGCGGACTACGTCTCCACCGATGACGGCACCGGCGTGGTCCACCAGGCCACCGCCTACGGTGAGATCGACCAGCAGGTCAACGCCGAGTACGGCATCCCCGTGATCGTCTCGGTGGACGAGGGCGCCCAGTTCCTGGACTATTTCGCCGGCACGGAGCTGGACGAGATCGCCGGGGTGCAGGTGTTCGAGGCGAACCGCCCGATCATCCGCAATCTCCAGCAGGCCGGGCGACTCATGCGCGAGGCCAGCTACGTGCACTCCTACCCGCACTGCTGGCGCTGCCGGACTCCCCTGATCTACAAGGCCGTCTCCTCCTGGTACGTGAAGGTCGCCGACCAGCGCGAGCGCATGCTCGAGCTGAACGAGCAGATCGACTGGGTGCCCGGCAACGTCAAGCACGGCCAGTTCGGCCGCTGGCTCGAGGGCGCCCGAGACTGGGCGATCTCCCGCAACCGCTACTGGGGCACCCCGCTGCCGATCTGGAAGAGCGACGATCCGAACCATCCCCGGATCGACGTGTATGGGTCCCTCGCCGAGATCGAGGAGGCCTTCGGCACCCTGCCGCGCAACGAGCTCGGCGAGGTGGACCTGCACCGTCCGTACATCGACGAGCTCACGCGCCCGAACCCCGACGACCCCACCGGGCAGTCCACCATGCGCCGCGTCGAGGAGATCTTCGACGTCTGGTTCGACTCCGGCTCGATGCCGTTCGCGCAGA
>NZ_JBQDLF010000029.1:0-40973 GCF_052095815.1 Brachybacterium sp.
AGCGTGAATACCCGCCACAGCAGGGTCATTCACCACGAACCGCGAAGAGCCCCCAAACGACTCCGTGCGCGATTGTTTGAGATTCCCGCGACTCTCGTGCGGCGCTGTCGGCACAAGGTCCTACACCTCGCCCGGCACGCCCCGGAAGCACTCACCGTCTTGACCGGCGTCAACCGGCTCCGCATCGCCGTCGCGCAGACCTGAACCGGCGAGCCCGCTCGTCCCTACGATCCCCAGCACCTTCTCGGGAGTGGAACCCGACCGCCCGCCACGGACACGGCGACAGATCGTCACACCCACATGCCAGAATCAGCAGCTGAACACCGGCAACGACGCCGGTCGCCCCCGCTCACAACCCCGATGAAACATCGAGGCTAAGTAGTCATAAAGCTCAGGTGCAGTGGGGGTATTGAGAGAAAGTTTCATGGTCACAACGTTTAACGAAGAACCATTCGCTCCAGACATCGTCTCCTGTGTGGGCTCCTGAGGCATCGCGGTACCGAGATAGTAGAAATCGCCAACGCTCTCGACATCATCCTTTTTTACGAAAATGTGTAACGCTGGGGAGCCTTCGCCGGATAGGATCTCCCGAACCTCTCCGCTCGCGAGTGTGCGATTGCTGCGAGTGAACCACCGAATAGTCCTCTCGTCCAAGAAGGCGTCTCCGTAGGCTGTACTCTCGGACACCTCATCGGACTTATGGTAAGTAATGAAGATCGGGCAGGTGTTCGTCCCGGAATCGGTTTTATAGCCATACATGACGCCCTTCTGATCAGAACGCCAATTAAGTAACCTGCAGACATCCTTGCGCGTATACCTCTGCCCCAACTGAAGCGGAGTCGACCAATCGTGTCGATGTCGCGCAAGATAGAGACCGGTCTCGAGGACATCGTCAACGTGGCGCCTAAAGTCTTCAGAAGTCTCGTACTCGTTCAGGAAATCTCGCGAAAGCCGGAAGCGGCCTTCCACCTCGACACACATCGGGCTTCCATACTTTGCAAGGTCCTGTTTCGTGAAGAACTCAAAGTTGAGAATTCGGATGACAGACTCAACCTCTCCTCCATCCACAGCACAACCTTGCTCGAGCAGTATGGATCGGATCCGATTCACGTGCACACCCTCGCCCGGCCGCCCAAGTAGCGCCTTGAGGAGCACCAGCTCGTGCGGCCTCTTACCGTTCAAGACTTCAGTTGAGAGGTACTTGAGGTACCTGTCCGCAGTGGTCGTTGGGGCTTCCGACACCAACTTGAACGAAAGCAATAAGTTCCAGAAGTTACCCTTCTTTGAAGCCAAAATCAGAGGGTCAACGGCATCGAATCGCGCGAAGTCCAGGAGCCGAGGAACACCACCAAGACGGTGTTGCATATCTAAGACAGCACGCTTCAAATTTGGCATGCTGTCCAGGTTCACGCGTGCGAGGGATTCAAAAATTCTCCGCCGCGACACTTCCTCGAAAGAAATGCTCGACACGCCCGCGATGGCACCCGACGTCTGCGACTCCAGGAGCTTCCTACGGAGCACATCTTTATTCAGAGAGCTATCCCCGAATAGCGCAATCGGGATAAGGAAGTTGTTCGAGTAGTTGCCGATAAAGTCGACCACTCGCAAATGGTCCTTGCCTAGTGCTTTTCGCAGTCCGCGCCCGAGCTGCTGAGTAAAAATGATGCTTGACTGAGTATTGCGCAGCATCACAACCTGGTTCACGGAGGGTATGTCAATACCCTCGTTAAATATGTCGACCGTGAGAATATAGTCGAGCTCTCCAGCTTCGAGCCGACGAACTTCCGCCTCCCTGAGCGCCACGCTGTCCGCCCCTGACAACGCAACCGTCCTGAGTCTCCTCCCGCGCCACTCGCGGCCATTCAGCGCCGCGGAAATAGCTTTCGCCTCGTCATTCCTACTGCAGAACATGAGCCCTCTGGCGCCAACTGGATGCCCGTAAATCTTCAGGGTGCTTACTATATGATCCACACGCTCCACCGCCGTCAACCTTGCAAGCCGACTCGTGTCATCAATCGTGTTGCCCTCAGCATCCGTATAATCCACTACTCCATAGTAGTTGAACGGTGAAAGCATGTCCTCTTCAAGCGCCTGCTGCAGCCGTATCTCATAAGGAACGTTGAAGTCAAACAATTCGTAAACACTGAATTCGTCCGACCGCTCGGGCGTTGCGGTCAGGCCGAGCAAGAACTCCGGCGTGAAGTAATCGAGGATTTTCAGGTACGTCCGAGCTCCTGCGCGATGCACTTCGTCGACAATGATCAGATCGAAGGCGCTGGGGTCGAAGGAGTGGAGATTTTCGGTCCGCTGTAGCGATTGGACCGTTGCAAAAACGTGCTGCGCATACATGGAGCGCTCACCGCCGGCTAGGCGGCCAAAAGTTTGAGCTGGGACTTCAAGTACCCTAGAGAATTCTTCGGTGGCCTTATCTAATATCTGCTCTCGATGCGCCACGAATAGCAAGCGGGCTGGATCAATCTCCTTGGCCGCGAGTGCCGCGAGGATAGTTTTTCCCGTCCCCGTCGCAGAGACAACGAGCGCTCTCCGCGCCCCGGAGCTCCGGATCTGCCGGATCGCCTCCAATGCATCTTCTTGCATTGCATTCGGCCGAATCTTCCCGGTGGGCAGTAGCGCGTCCACGCCCGCCTCTCGCTGGTCGCTGGGGAGAATTGGATTCCAAGAATCTTCGTATGACCCAATCCACTCTTCAGACAACGCGACTGCGCACTGCGCTTGGCGAGCAGCGGCCCCTGAAAGTTGGCGCACAATATCCCCATCAGGCATTGCGCTGAATTTCAGGTTCCACTCGTCGTTCTGAAGCAGAGCCCGCCTGGTCAGATTCGAGCTACCTACAATTGCCGCCAAACCGTCAGGCTGCGAGAATATATACCCCTTGGAGTGAAATCCTCTTACCCCATCCGCAACCACCTTTACATTGAGATTTGTAATCGCCATCAATTCACGGAAGACGTCAGGGGAATTGAACTGGAGATACGTCGAGGTAATGATCGTTCCGCTACCCCGATACTCCAACAAGTCCTGCTTGAGTAGGGCGAGCGCTCCGGGCGTAACGAACGCGACGGAGAATAAAAAACTATCAGATCGACGCAGTTCGTATTTAATCGCCCTGAGCATCGTGTTTGAACCATCGTTATCGATGAGGTGCGGGTGGTTCTTGCGCACACTATCAACTCGATGGTCTACGAAGCCAAATCTCGCATCGGCGAGAAATGACGTTATTTTACTCTCCACGCCTAACTCCATCATTTCTAAGCGGTCAGATCGTCAATGAATGGGACGTCGGCAGGAGACCACTTCAACTTCCGGAGTTCTTCCCGCTCCATCCAGTCCAGCTTGTCGTGGTCAGTACTGCTCGTGGGCTCATCGGAGGCGAGGGTCGCAAAATAGCACGCCAGGTCGATCAGTTTGTTCCCGAGTGGCGTTGTGTGACGCGACGCGAGGCCATGGACATTGACCTCGATTCCGAGCTCTTCTCTGAGCTCGCGCTTCAGTGCTCCTTCCGGGGTCTCGCCCGGTTCAATCTTTCCCCCAGGGAACTCCCACAAACCGCCAGCGCTACGCTCTGGATTCCTTCTAGCGGCAAAGACTCTCGAGCCCTTCTCGATAATCGCACCGACGACAATTAGAGTTTCAGGCTCAGCCAATTCAGACTCCTAGCTCGTTTGACGCTCCGTCCCAGCATAGGGGGAGCCGGGCCTGCGAAGTCCGCCAAGTATCGGCTTGCTGCGACTCCACCGCAAAGAGGCCTGGGCCAACGATCCAGGCAGCTTCGGCTAGCCGCTGAGTAGATTGGACCTTCGCGCCTCCAGAGAGTCGCTCAGTCGAGTCGCTCTGGCTCACTCCGATTCCTCGCACCAACGACTCGAAATGCCGCCATCCCCACCACCGGCAGCAACGGCCACCACCAGGTCACGCCGCTCTCCCCCACCACTCCCACGTTCGCCATCACGGCAAGCCCGGCGATCACGGTGACGGCAGCAAGGATCGGCTTCCACAGCGCCGGCGCAGGCCTGTCGTCGGCTCGCGGCTCCTCGAACCGTCCCATCACCAGCACCACCACCCCGGTGAGCGCCAACAGCACCACCGCCCACAGCGGCCGGGTCGCCCACCACGACCCGCTCAACGGCTCTGGCAGCAATGCTCGGGCATCCAGCGCGAGCAGCAGATGCGCGAGGCCCACCATCACGGTGAGGTGCCACAGGAACCAGGTCATGATCCGCTGGTTCACCAGCACGGTCACGAACCACAGCCCAGGCCGGCGCAGCAGGGCGGTGAGCGGCTTCTCGAGCAGCAGCACCAGCCCGGCCTGGAGCATGCCTAGGAACGCCATCGTGATGCGGGTGGGGCTCGAGTTGGAGATCTCGTCGGCCGCGGAGGTGATCATCGAGACCGGGTACGGGCCCACCAGCACGAGCAGCAGCAGGCCCACCAGTCCGATCGCGGCGAGCAGCAGCCGTCGGCCTGATCCCGCGAGCCGGCCATCCAGCCAGGCGTAGCCGAACTGGTGGAAGGCGGCCCACACCAGCAGGTAGTTCGGGTAGCCGAGCAGCGGCTGGTCCAGCACGATGCTGAGCGCGTCCACGATCCCGGCGAGCGCGAGCACGCCGATGATCGACCACCAGCCGAACCTCTCCCACAGCACCAGGCAGGCCGGGGCGACCATGATGACCATCAGATAGGCGGCAAGGAACCAGGTGGGGATGAGTGCCATCTGGGAGGCGAGCTGCACGGTCGCGTTCGGTGCCCCGGCGGCGACGGCGACCACGCCGATCACGAGCCAGGCCAGCAGCAGCGGAATCAGCGGGATGCCGAGGCGTCGCAGGCGGGTGCGCAGCCATTCCGCGTAGCCCACGTCCTTGCGCCGGGCGGAGCGCCAGGAGAGGGCGTTGGAGTAGCCGCCCACCAGGAAGAAGATCGGCATCACCTGGAACACCCAGGTGAGCGGGTGGGTCCAGGCGGCGCCGTCGAGCACGCCGTGGGGCAGGATGCCGCCGTCGGCGTCGACCGCGATGATCGTCCAGTGCCCGAGCACCACCACGGTGATCGCGGCGGCGCGCAGGAAGTCGACCACGCGGTTGCGGGAGGCGGGGGTGGCGGCGTCCACCTTCTCGGCGCGGCTGAGGCGCGTGCTCGTCATCGGCGATGTCCCCTCGTCAGTGCCCCAGCGGCCCGTCCCCTACGAAGGACCGCCGGCTATGACGGCAATATACCGGAACGGCACGATTTCCCAGGTGGCGCTGGCGACATTGCCGCGAGAAGAACCGCGATAACTGCTACGCGACACCCGCCGCCTGCATGATGCTTACACCGAGAGCTTGTGCCCGTAAGGCCTGCATCCCGACATACAACGCAAATCCGGTGCTCAGCAGGAGTGCCACTCCGATACCGACATGAGTGATCACTGCTCGCGTGCCTCGCGCGGGCGACAAGTACCAGAAAACACAAGCAATCGCAGTGGCCAGTTGCAGTGCGGCAGACCATTGGAATCCTGGCGCAAGCTCCGGATCGCGGATCAACTGTAGAAAACTAAAGGTCGACATCAACCCCAGAGGGAAGAAGATGAGCGCTGCGATCACTGGGAATCGCTTGACGCGAGATTGCCGTTGCCACCAGCCTTCAAGTCGCGCGCGCAACCCGCGGGACGGACCGTTCCTCGTGTCGTGATCGACGTTGGGGTGAGTGCTCACTTGCAGAGACGTCCCGCTTCCGTGATCATCGCTGACGTGATGACGCCTGCTGCGGCTCCGACCAACGAGCCTGCGAGAGTAGGGGCGGCGGCGATGGTTGCAAGGGTCCATACGATCCCGTTCGCGTAGCCTGCGGCAGAGAGGATGTTCTTGCACGTCTCGACACTGACACGTTGGGGCGAAATAACACCAGGATCGGCAGTGGAGGTGAGGTCCTCGAAGACCTCATCCGGAACCGAAACAACCTCGCTGCCACCGTGACTGTTCGAGACCGTCAAGGTTTGCGTTTCCAGGTCGAGCTTAAAATTGACTACGGTGCCATCCTCCGCAGTGAGGGACTGCTCGAACTCGTCGGATGTGGCGGATGCAATGACACGTTCCGTCGGGACTGACGATTTGTCGTGTGCGCTCGCTGACACGAGGCTCACTGAAAATGCCAAAGCTACTGTCGTCGCCAGGGCGGCCACTCTCGTCACTGAGTGTGCACGCAACGGATTCTCCTGTCGTCTGGCGGGACTCACTGCGCCCCGTCGCACGTCGAGTTTTTCATTGGCAGCGAAGCTCCGTCAAGTCTTCGAACTGCGAATACTCCTCGCCGTGGGAGGTGCCGGTCGTGTCGGCGTCGATCCGGATCGCGTGGCGGGGGGACGTTGTCCATGAACGCATCGGCGCGGGCTCTCGAGCCGAGAGGGCGTGCCGCGCCGATGGTGGCCGTGCTGTACCGGGGCTGCGGGCCGTCACTCCTGGCTGCGCAGGAACTCGCGCTGGCGAGAGTTCAGATCCCGCTCCACCAACTCGCGCACCAGGCGGAGCCAGTCCTCCCGCAGCGGCGGCAGCTCGTCGGCGGCGTCGGCGAGGACCTCCTGCACCTGTGCGGCGATCTCCTCGAGCTCGGTCTCCGGGGTGTGCTCGTCGACGGCGTCGAACCGGCGCTGGAGCTGCACCAGGAGGGCCCGGCGCTCCGGCTGCAGCAGGGCGTCGGCCAGTCGGCCGAACTGCGGATGATTCCGGTAGAGGTGGGCGAGCAGGATCGCGGGCGGCATGTCCGCGCTCTCGACGGTCAGCGCTGCGGCTTCGCGGCTGAGGCCCACGTGGCCGCCCGCCCGGGCCTCGGCGAGGCGGGCGCGACGCTCGCTGAGCACGGCGATCTGGCTCTCGAGAATCTTGTCCGCCTCCTCGAGCACCGCCTCGGCGGCGTGCGGTGCGGGATCCGCGGCGAGATCCCCGGCGGTCGCGAGCGGCAGACCGGAGCTGGTGAGCTGATGGATCCGCAGCACGAGCACCAGGTGATCGACGGTGTAGTCGCGGTACCCGTTCGAGCGCCGGGGCGGCTCCGGCAGCGCGCCCACCTGGTGGTAGTAGCGCACGGTGCGCACGCTCACCCCGGCGAACTCGGCCAGCTCGGCGATCCGCATCAGTGGGCCTCCGCCCCGAGGCGTCGCAGGTGCGGGCTCAGCAGCGAGGCGATCACGGCGAGGATCCACACCCCGGCGAGCACCATCGCGGCCAGGTCCAGGCTGCCGGTCTCGATGAGCAGGGCGGCGCCGCCGATGCCGACCGCGGGCACCAGGGTCAGCAACGCATTCTGGGCGCCGAGCACCGCACCCCGTCGGCGCTCCTCGACGGTCTCGACGAATGTCAGTCCCACGACGGCGTTCATCGATCCGCCGCCGAGGCCCACGATCGCAGCGCCCGTGAAGATCATCCACACGGGGCCCAGCGTACCGAGCACCACCAGGCCCACCGCGATCACCACGATCCCGACCACCAGCCACACAGCGCGCGGGATCCGCTCGCCTAGGACGGCGAACAGTCCGCCGCCCAGCAGCAGCCCGACGGCGACCGCGCTGAGCACGAAACCCACCATCGAGGCCTCGCCCTGGAACGCGAAGTGCACCGGGATCACCATGCCCTGCAGGGCGGCGAGCACCACGGCGAGGGCGAGCATGAGCAGCATCGGGGCTCGCAGCAGCGGCGTGCGGGCGATGATCCCCACGCCGCGGAACACGGACCCGGCCGCGGCGCGGAAGGATGGGCGGCTCTCGTCGCGCACGTGGGCGGTGGCGTGCGGTGGCAGCAGCAGGGTGAGCAGGGCGGCGAGCGCAGCGATCGAGGCGGTCACCCACATCACCGCGGCCGGTTCGAGGGCGGCGACGAGGATGCCGGCGCTGGCCGGTCCGGCCAGCAGCGAGACCCCGCCGAGGGATTCGCGCAGACCGATCAGTCGCGAGGCTTCCATGCGGGCGGCGCGGGCGATGGCAGGGAGCATCGCCTCGCGGGCGGTGATCCCGGGGACGTCCCCGAAGGAGTTCAGCACGGCGATCGCGATGAACCAGCCGAGGCTCAGCCCGGCAGTCGCCTCGATGATCGGCAGCAGTGCCAGGGCGAGCGCGGAGATCACGTCGGAGAGGATCGCGGCGGTGCGGCGGTTGATCCGGTCCACCAGCGAGCCCATCAGCAGGCCGGCGAGCGCGGCGGGGACGGCCGCGGCGATCGCCACCAGTCCGGCGTCCCCGGCGCTGCCGGTGGTCAGCAGCACCAGCAGCGGCAGGGCGATGGCGGTGACCGAGTTGCCCAGCAGGGAGATGCCGTAGGAGGTGAGATAGAGGATGGGGATGCGTGTCATGGGGGCGAGTCCAAACCATGACAACGCGTCAGGGTCGAGGGTGCGCCCCGCGATGCTGGCCCGGCTGTGACGCAACGCCCACCCGGTGGCCCGACGGGAGGTTTCGCGGGCGCGAGGCGCACGGCCGACGGGACGGGCGGGGCTCCTCGCGCACGGGGCCTTCCCCGATGGCCACTGCTCTGCCAGGCTCGCCCCATGACAGCTCACCACCATCACGGCGCAGGCCACGCCGCCGAGGACCCCCACGCCCACCTCTCCCCCACTGAGTACTGGGAGAAGCGTTACTCGGAGACCGAACGGATCTGGTCCGGGAAGGTCAACGCCAGCTTGGCCGCCGTGGTGGGCGAGCTGACCCCCGGCACCGCGATCGACCTCGGCTGCGGCGAGGGCGGGGACGTGCTGTGGCTGGCCGAGCAGGGATGGCAGGCCCACGGCCTGGACATCTCCGAAACCGCCGTCGGCCGCGCCCGCGCGGAAGCCTCCGCACGTGGCTTCGACACCGCAACTTTCACGGCGACGGACCTCAGCACCTGGCAGCCCGAGCCGGAGTCGGTGGATCTGGTGACCGCCTCGTTCTTCCAGTCGAACGTGGCGCTGGACCGCACCGCGATCCTGCGCACGGCGGCGTCGGCCGTGCGCAGCGGTGGGCGTCTCGTGGTGATCTCCCACGCCGCCGGTCCGCCCGGTTCCTCCCACCGCGGCCCGAACATGATCACCGCCCGGGACGACGCCGCCCAGCTGGACCTGCCCTCGGATCAGTGGACGATCGAGGTCGCCGACGAGCGCAGCCGCCCGTCCGTCGGCCATGACGGGCAGCCCTCCGAGCTGGCGGACGCGGTGCTGGTGGCGCGCAGACGCTGAGGCGCACGCCCTACGCGCAGCCCACCCCGTCGCCGTCGCGGTCCAAGTGCTTGCCGTAGCCGGGATCGTCCGCGCGGACCGGGGCGGCGCCTGCGGCGCGGGCGGCGTCGCAGTTCTCGAACGGGGCTGTCTTTCCGCCGGCCCCGGAGGCCGGCTCCTCCGCCGAGGGTTCGTCGGCGTCCGGAGCCGGCTGGTCCGCGCAGTCGGCGAGCACGCGCCGCATGGCGTCGGCCTCGGCGGGCTTGACCCACAGCTCGTAGCGGTGCTTGACCGCGATCTGCCGGGCCACGTACTCGCAGCGACCCTCCCGGTGCGGCGGCAGCCAGGTGGCGGCGTCGCCGTCGCCCTTCTGCCGGTTCAGGCTCGCCTCGACGGCCAGGAGGTTCAGCGGGTCGTTCGCGAACTCGCGCTTTGTCACCTCGTCCCAGCCGGCTGCGCCGCTCTGCCAGGCGTCCGACAGTGCCACCACGTGGTCGATGTCGATCGTGGAGGCAGTGCGGTCGAAGGCGACGCTCTCGCCGCTGAAGGGTGAGAGGAGGGTGCCGGTGAGCACCACGCATCCGTCGGTGCCGGGCTTGAGCGTGATGTCCTCCAGGTCGCGGCGCAGGATGTCGTTGCGGGTGTCGCAGCCGTTGCGGTCCATGTCATCGCGCCAGCCGAAGGAGTCGCGGTCATAGCCCGTCTTCGGGGCGCGGCCCTTCTCGTCGAGCTCCTCGAGCAGCGCGAGCGCCGTCCCGTCGGCCGCCGGGGCGCCATCGGGCTGCTCCGCAGTGTCGGTGAGGGGTTCGCAGGCGCTGAGCGGCGCGAGGAGGACCAGGGCGGCCAGGACCATCGGCCACAGCGCGCGGGCGCAGTGCCGGTCCGGGCGGGTGCGTCGGTCGTGGCGGAGGGGAAGGGTCAGTCGCGTGTGCAGGGAAGGTCCTTCGTGCTCGTGGGGAAGGGCCCGGGCGGCCGGATGACCTCGAGATCACCCGCTCGGCCGCCGCGCCGTCGGGAAGCCTACGGCGCGCCCCTGACAGCCGAGTCAGGCGTTATCCCTGCTCACTCCCCGTCCTCGAGCCCCTCCCAGAGCCCGAACCGGGCGAAGCCCGCCGCGCGGGCGAGGGCGGCGGAGGGGGCGTTGTCGAGGTCGCAGCGGTACTGCGGCTCATATCCACGGGCCAACGCGGCGGCGCTGATCGCGCGCACCGTCGCCCGGCCCAGGCCCTGGCCGCGGAACTGCGGCAGGGTGATCACGCCGAGGTCCGCGATCGTGGTCTCGCCCCACGGGTACATGCTCGAGACGGAGACCAGCTGCTGCTGGCGGAACGTGCCCACCACGAGCCAGTGGTCCAGCTCCACGAAGGCCTCGTCGAGGTCGTCCCCCGGGGCGAGCGCGGTGAAGGCGTCGAAGGCGTCGGCGTCCGCCGCGGTGAGCTCGCGGGTGCCCTCGCCCCAAGGCTCTGCGCGCAGTCGCTCCTGCTCGGAGAGCGGGAGGTGGAACAGGTGGTCGGCGCTGGCGAGCTCGAGCCCTGCCCGTTCGAGGCGCGCCTCGAGCTCTGCACGGTCCAGGCGCTCGTCGGAGACGAGGCCCAGCTGCGCGGCCAGGTACGGGGCGAGGGAGAGGACCCCGGCCGCACCGTCCAGGCGCAGCAACGACAGCGGGAGCTTCTCCGAGCGAGTCGGATCGATGACCACCAGCAGCTCGCCGTCAGGGCAGGGCTCGAAGGCGGCCGGGAGCCGCTGGCTGGAGATGAGTGCGGAGAACACAGCGGCGGCCTCTTAGGGCTCGGGAACGTGGATCTCCACGGAAGCTACCGGAGGCTGCAGCGACCTGGTAGTTCTTTTCGTCGGCCCGCTGCCGGACCGTCGGGGCGGCACGCTCGGGCGCGCCTCCGCCGTGACTCAGAGGCTCAGAGGCTCACCAGGGTGACGGCCACGAAGGCGGCCACGAGCGAGGCCGCGACGGCCAGGCTGCTGCGCCAGGTAGGTGCCTGATCGCTCGAATCCGCAGTGGCAGGGACCGCCGGAATCTGCGTGGTCTCGGTAGTCGCCGGCAGCTCCTGGCCGACAGTGACGTCATGGCGCGACTCCATACGTGGGTCCCTCCTTCTCGCAGTGGTTGGGAGCACCGTTCTCGAGGCCGAGTATCGGCTGATCAGATGCGGTTTCCGGGCATCTTTTGTGCTCGCGACAAGAGTAGGGCCGCGGGGGGTCGCAGAAAAGGGTCCGAGACCATGGGTCAGGCGAATCACACCGGCGGTGACGGGCCTGGTTACGCTCGAGTCATACCGCGTGCTCGCCGCCGTGCCCGCGCCCTGTCCCGTCGGCCGCGAAAAGCCGCCGCGGCACCCCGCGAAAGGATCCGAGATGACCGCTCTGACCGACCGCATGACCGCCGCGCTGAAGGAGTACCGCGCCTGGCAGGAGCCGCTGCTGACGGACCTGCACCGTCATCCCGAGCTGTCGATGCGCGAGGAGCGCACACGGCGAATCATCGCCGCGCAGCTGGCCGAGTTCGGGTACGAGGTCCAGCAGATCGGCGGCGGCGTGGTGGGGGTGCTCTCCCGGGGCGAGGGGCCGACGGTGCTGCTGCGCGCGGACATGGACGGCCTGCCCGTGCAGGAGGCCTCCGGCCTGCCGTACGCCTCGGTGCACAGCCAGCAGGATGCCGACGGGACTCTCCAGCCCACGATGCATGCCTGCGGCCATGACTTCCACATGGTCGCGGCTCTCGGAGCGGCGAGGCTGCTGGCCGAGCATCGAGGGGACTGGTCCGGCACCTTCATCGCCCTGTTCCAGCCCGGGGAGGAGACCGCCGCCGGGGCCGCGGCGATGGTCGCGGACGGGCTGATCGACAAGATCCCCGCGCCGGATGCATGCCTGGGCCAGCACGTGCTGACCAGCCCGGCCGCGGGGAAGGTCGCCGTGGCGCCCGGCCCGGTGCTGAGCTCCTCGGTGTCGATGCGGGTGCGGGTGCACGGCGCCGGCTCGCACGGCTCGATGCCGCATCTGGGCGTGGATCCGGTGGTGCTCGCCGCCGCGATCGTCACCCGGATCCAGACCCTCGTGGCCCGCGAGATCGCCCCCGGCGACTTCGGGGTGGTGACGGTGGGCGCCCTGCACGCCGGGACCAGCGCGAACATCATCCCGGACCAGGCCGAGCTGGCGCTGAACTTCCGCGCCTACAGCGAGGAGATCCTCGACCACCTGGTCGAAGGGGTGCAGCGGATGGTGCGCGCCGAGTGCGAGGCGGCCCGCTCCCCGAAGGAGCCCGAGTTCGAGCTGTTCAACCGCTACCCCGTCACCGACAACGACCCGCAGCTGGCCGCACAGGTGCGCGAGGCGTTCATCGCCCAGTTCGGGCCGGAGCGGGTCGAGCACATGGACCCTGTCACCGCCTCCGAGGACTTCTCCACGATCCCGGACGCCTTCGGGGTGCCGTACTGCTACTGGGGCTTCGGCGGCTACGCCCAAGGGCGAGAGGCGGCGCCGAACCACTCGCCGCTGTGGGCCCCGGACCTGCAGCCCTCCCTGAGCACAGGCACCGAGGCCGCGGCGAGCGCCGCGTTCGCGCTGCTGGGGCGGGGCTGACCGGCGGGCCGACGTCGGCGCTCTGCCGACGCCGGCCCGCACGCGCGGCGGCGCGCCTCAGACCCCGAATGCGGCGAACTTGGCGTTGATCGCCTCGTCGTTCCAGCCCCACACGTCCTCGCCCCGCAGCACCGCATCGGCGCCGCCGTCGGCGTAGAACGTCTGGCCGCAGCAGTGGGAGTTCTCCACCGACGTCAGCCAGATCAGCAGGCGCGCCACGCTCTCGGCATCCTGATGACCGTTCAGCGGCATCGGCACCACCATGTCCATGAACGCCGCGTACTGAGGATCGGCGAGCATGTCCTGCGTCATCGGGGTGCGCACGATGCCGGGGGCGACGGCGTTCAGGGGGATCCCCGCCCCGGCCCACTTCGGCCCGGTGGACTCGCGCCGCACCCAGCGGGAGATCGCCCGCTTCGAGGAGGCGTAGATGAGGTTGCCGGTGGCGGGATCGGCGGCGAGCTCCTCCGCCCGGGCGAGCGCCGCGGTCTCGTCGTCCGCCATCAGCGCCTCGACCAGCGCGGGGTCGAGCGGCTGCAGGGAGGACATCGAGGAGACCAGGGCGACGCGCGGCGCTTCGGAGCGGGCCAGCGCCGGCTGCAGCGCCTCGAGGAACTCGGTCATCCCGAAGTAGTTCACCGCAGCGGTGACGGCCTTCGGGGCGGCGAGCCCGGCCGACGGGATCACCGCATCGACGATCCCGCCCGTCGCCTCGAGGGCGAGCCGGGCGGCCTCGGCGCGGCCGTCCGGGGTGGAGAGGTCCGCGGAGACCTCCACGCCCTGCAGATCGACGCCGACGACCGTGTGGCCCTGCTCGCGCAGCAGTTCGGCGGTCTTCGCCCCGATGCCCGAGGCTGCTCCGGTGATGATGTAGGTGCGGGTCATGACGGACCTCCTGGTGAGCGCACCGCATCGAGCAGTGCTCGTACCTCGACGCTATCCACGCGCACGCACCGGATCCAGGGTCATAGGTCACCGGTTCACCGCATACCCTGACCGGCGTGATCGATCCGCAGTGGTGGCAGCTGGGCCTGGCCGCGCTGGCCGTCCTGGCCGGGGCGGTCGCGGTGCGCACCACCGGAATGGGCTTCGCGCTGCTGTCCTCCCCGTTCCTGGTGATGGCGCTGGGCCCCTTCGAGGGAATCCTGGTCACGAACGTGTGCGGGATCGTCGCCGCGCTGCTGAACCTCACCGCCGTGCACGCCGATCTGGACTGGCGGCGGGCCGCGAGCGTGATCCCCGCCGGTGTCGTGGGCACAGTGCCCGGGGCGCTGCTGGTGCTGTGGCTGCCCCCGGCGGTGCTCGCGATCTCGATCAGCCTGCTGGTGCTCGTCGGGCTGCTGTTCACCCTCGCCTCACGCCGGCTCCAGGTGCCGAACTCACCGTGGGTGGGCGTGGGCGGAGGCTTCGCCTCGGGGCTGATGAATGTGACCGCCGGGGTGGGCGGCCCGGGCCTGGTGGTCTACGCCCTGGCCACCCAGTGGGAGCATCGCCGCTTCGCGGCCACCGCCCAGCTGCACTTCGCCGTGCTCGGCGTGGCCGCGCTGATCGCGAAGTGGTCGCTGCCCACGCTGCCGCTCGTGGGCTGGGCCGCGCTGCTCGCGCTGCTGGTGGTGGGACTGGTGGGCGGGAACGTGCTGGCCCGCTGGGTGCACGGAGCGCGGGCGATGCGCTGGGTGATCGTGGTCGCGATGGCCGGCGCGCTGATGTCCCTGGCGCAGGGCCTGCTGCAGCTGTGAGGCTGCCGCCTCGGTGACTCCTCGGCCACCGGACACGAGGCCAGAGGTGGAGCGATCCCCGCTGCCGAACCGTCGGCCCCCGCCGTCGGTCCCGCAGCTCCTGCTCCGCATGAGCCTCGTGCCGGTGCCGCTCCCCCAGGGGCGTCCCGCACCCGCACTGAGGAATCTACGGGCCGCTGACCAGGAGCGCGATGGGCTGAACTCCCTGGGGAGAACTCCCCATGCGGGCATGACGGAACTCGGAGCTCTGGAGTCGCGACCGGTAGCGGCCTACACTCCCAGCCCCGACCGGTGACGCCCGCAGGGCGCGCTCCGGGCGGCAGATCCCGCGAAACGGCCCGAGGAGGCCCTGTGCGACCGCTCGTGATCACCCAGAACATCACCGTCGACGGCTCGATCGAGATGCTGGACGACTGGTTCGACCCCACCGACTCCCCACAGGATCAGCAGGAGATCCTCGCCCGGGACAGCGCCGCCTGCGATGCGATCCTTCTGGGCCGGCAGACCTTCGAGGACTTCCGCGGCTTCTGGCCCGACCAGACCGACGACGCCACCGGCATCACCGACGAGCTGAACCGGATCGCGAAGTACGTCGTCACCACGACCATGACCGACCCGGCCTGGCAGCACACCACCCTGCTCGCCGGCGACCCCGTCGAAGCGGTGCGGGAGCTGACGCAGCAGGACGGGGCGGAGATCTCCCTGACCGGCAGCATCAGCCTGTGCCACACCCTGATCGCCGCAGGACTGGTGGACGAGTACCGGCTGTGGACGTTCCCCTATGTGCAGGGTCGGGGGCGCGGCCTGTTCCCGAACGGGCACCGGGCACGCCTGGCTCTGGCGGAGCACCGGGCGTTCAGCTCCGGGGTCACCTACGCGCGGTGGGTGCCGCGGGGCTGACTCTTCTCGCCTGGAGGACCGACGATCGCGCTCGCATCGATCCTCAGCGCTCAGAACTTCGGCCCAGGTGGGCCGGGCGGCGCGGCGCGGCCCGGCTTTGCCCCAAGCGGGCGGCGCGGCGAGGGAGCCGCCTCAGTGCAGCCCGGCGTCCGAGCGCAGGGCGAAGGTGCCCTGGGCGCGGCGGCGGCCCTGGACGGGATGGTCGGGGACCACGTCGTCGAGGAAGCGGTAGCCGGTGCGGGTGTAGGCGGCGCGCAGGTCACCCCCGTCGGCCGCGGCGCTGAGCGAGCGCCACCAGTCGGTGATGTCGCCCCAGCCCGGGGCGGCGAGCGAGCCGCCGAACTGCTGGACGGCGAGCGCCGAGCACAGCGAGCCGAAGCGCAGGCGCTCCTCGAGCGGCCAGTCCGCGAGGGTGCCGAGCACGAGCGCGGCGGCGAACACGTCCCCGGCGCCGGTGGTGTCGATCGCGGTGACCGGCACGGCCGGGCAGTACGCCTCCTCGCCCGTGGAGGAGTCGATCGCGTAGGAGCCGGAGGCGCCGTCGGTGACCACCGCGAGCGGCACCTTCTCGGCGAGTGCCCGCACGGCCCGGTCGGGGCTGTCGGTGCGGGTGTAGGCCATGGCCTCGAGCGCATTGGGGGTGAAGGCGTGGCAGTGGGTGAGGGGGGCGAGGTCGGCGGGGTCCCAGCGGCCGGTCTCGTCGAAGCCGATGTCGGCGAAGACGAGGGAGCCGCGCTGGGCCAGCTGCGCCCACCAGGAGGTCTCCCCCGCGAGGTCCACCACGGCGGCGCGGGCGTGCGGGGCGCGGGCGATCAGGGAGGAGAGCGGCTCGGGCAGGTCATGGCCGTGGGTGGCCATGGCGCGGTCGCCCTCGGCGGCGATCGAGACGGTCAGTGCGGAGTGGAAGTCGGTGAAGCGACGGGAGGCGGAGAGGTCGATGCCCTCCTCGTGCGCCATGGTGTGCCACATCCAGTCGGCATAGGCGTCATCGCCGAAGCCGGCCACCAGCCCGGTGCGCAGGCCGAGCCGCGCGGCGGCGGTGGCGAGGTTCGCGATGCCGCCGGGGCTGGAGCCCATGCCCTTGGACCACAGCTCCTCGCCGGGTCGGGGCAGGCGGTCTATGCCGGTGAACACGATGTCGAAGAACACCGTGCCGGACAGCAGCACGTCCAGCGGCGGGTCCTGCTCGGTGCGCTGGGCGGCGAGCGGATCCCAGTCCTGGCATTCGGCGGCCTCGGGCGGCGCGGGGGTGGAGGCGCCGGGGGTGAGCTCGGGATGGTCGGCGGGGTTCTGGACGGGAGGGCGGGCAGGATCTGTCGTCACGTGGCAGCTCCTTCGAGCGTTCCGCGGATGAAGTGTCGTGGGAGGAACAGGAACCGATCGGGGCCCCATGATCGCACTGCGGCGGTGCTACGGTGACGGCGCTATGAAGCTCACCATCCTGGGAGGCGGAGGGTTCCGCGTCCCCCTCGTCTACGAAGCGGTCGCCACCGGTGTCACGGGCCTGCAGGTCGACGAGGTGGCGCTGCATGACATCGATCCCGCGCGCCTGCGCACGATCGGCGCGGTGATCGAGGGTCTCGGCGAGCAGCTGCGCGCCGAGGGCCGGGTCGCGTCCCTGCCGCGGCTGGCCCTCACCACCGATCTGCGCGAGGCCCTGGCGGGCGCCGACTTCGTGTTCTCCGCCGTGCGGGTGGGCGGGGCCGAGGCCCGCACCGTCGACGAGCGGGTGGCGCTGGGTCTGGGCCTGCTCGGCCAGGAGACGATCGGCCCCGGCGGCCTCGCCTACGCCCTGCGCACGATCCCCGTCGCGCTCGAGATCGCGCGCGCGGTCGCGGAGGTCGCGCCCGAGGCGTGGGTCATCAACTTCACCAACCCTGCCGGGATCGTCACCGAGGCGATGCGCACCGTGCTCGGCGACCGGGTGGTGGGCATCTGCGACACCCCGATCGGGCTGGTCCGGCGCGTGGGCCGACTGCTGGGCGTGGACCTGGTGGCCGGGGAGCCGGGGGCCGACGGGATCCCCGCCGTCTTCGACTACGTGGGCATGAACCACCTGGGCTGGCTGCGCTCGGTCACCCTGCACGGCCGCGACCGCCTGCCGGAGCTGCTGGCGAGCGATGCCACCCTCGAGGAGATCGAGGAGGCCCGCCTGATCGGCAAGGACTGGGTGCGGGCCGACGGCGCCCTGCCGAACGAATACCTCTTCTACTACCTCCACACCGCCGAGGCGATCGACCGGATCACCGGCGCCGCGACCACTCGCGGGGAGTTCCTCGCCAAGCAGCAGGGGGACTTCTATCTCGCGGCCGACGGGGGCGCATCGGCCGCCCCCGTCGCAGATGCCGACGGTGGCGCCGCCGCGGACGCCGACGGGGCCGACACCTGCTGCACCTCGCCGCTGGACCTGTGGCGCTCCACCCTGCACGAGCGCGAGGCGACCTACATGGCGGAGTCCCGCGACGAGGAGCGCCGCGAGGAGGACGTCGCCGGCGGCGGCTACCAGGAGGTCGCGCTGCGGCTGATGACGGCGCTCGCCACCGGCCGCACCGAGCGGATGATCCTGGATGTGGGCAACGCCCCCGCGGGCAGCGTGGCCCCGCCGGAGGCGCGGATCATCCCCGAGCTTCCCGCCGATGCCGTGATCGAGGTGCTGTGCCTGGTGGACGCAGACGGCATCCACCCCCAGCCCGTCGCACCGGTGGAGCTGGGACGGCTCGGCATGATGAGCGCCCTGCGCGCCTCGGAGCGGAAGATCCTCGAGGCCGCGACGACCGGCTCCCGCGAGGCGGCCTGGCAGGGCTTCGCCACGCATCCGCTGGTCAGCTCGCCGGAGCTCGGGCAGAAGCTGCTCGAGGGCTACCTCGCGGGGCACCCGCAGATCGCGGAGTTGCTCACCGAGCGCTGAGCCCGTCGGGCCCCAGCCCGCCGGCGCGCCGCGGCCCGTCGGACGCACTGGACCGGCGTCCGTCAGATTCGCTGAAACGCGGCCCGTCGGGCTCGTTCAGAAGCCGGGATTCGCGGGATCCGCGCCGATCCGGCCGTCCTCGCGGTCCAGGCCCTCGATCCGTGCGATCTCCTCGGCCGTGAGCTCGAGGGCGGCGGAGGCGAAGTTCGAGACGATCCGCTCCGGGGTCTCGGACTTGGGGATCACCACGTTCCCGATCGCCAGGTGCCAGGCGATGATCACCCGGCCGGCGTCGACCCCGTGCGCCTCCGCGATCTCGGTGATCACCGGGTTCTGGAGGATGTCGCCTCCCTGCCCCAGCGGGGACCAGGCCTCCGTGAGGATGCCCTTGCCCGCGTGGTACTCCCGCAGCTCCTGCTGCTGGAACTCGGGGTGCAGCTCGATCTGGTGCATCACCGGCACCACCCCGGTCTCGGCGATGATCTCCTCGAGCTGCGCGATCGGGAAGTTCGAGACGCCGATCGACCGGGCCTTGCCCTCCTGCTGCAGCTCGATCAGCGCCTTCCAGGACTCGAGGTATTTCCCGCGCTGGGGGCTCGCCCAGTGGATGAGGTAGAGGTCCACGTAGTCCATGCCGAGTTTCTCGAGCGACGCCTCGAGCGCCTGCTTCGCGGAGTCGAAGCCCTGGTCGCCGTTGGCGAGCTTGGTGGTGATGAACAGATCCTCGCGGGGGACGCCGGAGGCCTTCACCGCGCGGCCCACGCCGCCCTCGTTCTCGTACCCGGCCGCGGTGTCGATGTGCCGGTAGCCGGCCTCGATGGCCTGGCGGACCACGTCCGCCGCGACGTCGTCCTCGACCTGCCAGACGCCGTAGCCGAGCTGGGGGACGGATGCGCCGTCGTGAAGGGGGAGTGTGGGGACGGTGGTCATGCGGGCCTCCTCGGTATGCGGTTGCCGGTGCACTCTACGACGCCGCGCCCGCCGGAGGACAGGCCTCGTCCGGTCGGTCGGGAAACACCGACGACCGAGCGGATACCGTGGGCGGGTGAGTCTTCCCCTCTCCCTGACCCTGCTCGGCCTGGTGCTGCTCGCGGCCGTGATCCAGCGGGTGGCCGGGCTGGGCCTGGGCATGCTGTTCGCCCCGATCCGCTCATGGGCGAGGACGGTCGTGACCCCTGCTTCGCGCAGGCACGCGTACAGGCCCGTGGCGGCGAGCGCCTGATGCGAGGGAGCGATCCGCTCGGGGAGCGTGTTGCGCATGACCGCGAGCGGCTCGTCATCCGCGTAGCGCACCCGGATCAGGTCGAGCACCTGATCCCCCGGGGCGAGCTGGAGGCGGTCCACCGCCTCGGGCGAGGGGCGGCCGATGCGGTACTCGACGATCTCGGTGCGGGGAGCTTTGCCGGCTGCCGGGGGTGAGCACGCCGCTGCGGATCGCCTCCTCGGTGCCGGTGGCGAGCTGCAGGTACAGCGGGGTCTGACTGCCACGCTCCACCGTGAGGTCGAGGGTGATCGGGCCGTTGCGGGCCGGGGCGGCGTCAGGGTCCACGGTGATCTCCTGCAGATCGGCCCGCCCACGGAGGCGGTGCTGCGCGATGGCGGCGGCGCAGATCCGCCTCGCCGCGGATCTGCCCCGAGGATACGGGCAGGCGGATCAGCTCGGACGCTCGAGCAGCTGCACCGGAACCGGCCCCCGTCGGCCGTGAGGGAGTGCTCGGCGGCCTGGCACACCGCTGCGGCGACGTAGCCGTCCCAGGCGGTCGCGGAGCGGGGCGCGACGAAGGTGCCGTCGGCCACGGCGGAGATCCAGGCCTGGATCTCGAGGCCACCGCCACCTCGGACGTGTTCATCCCGGAGCGCCCGATCCCCACCAGCCTCGGGGTGGGCCACAGCGGCTTCGAGGTGGGCGAGGAGCGCGGCCCGGTGCTGAACGAGGACTGGGTCGCGGCGCTGGGCCGGCTGTCGGGCGGGGCGCATGCCACGCTCGAGTCCTCGCGGGTGGCGCGCGGCCATCGCAGCGACTACGCGCTGGAGGTGTTCGGCACCGAGGGCTCGGCACGCTGGTCCTTCACCCGAATGAACGAGTTCGAGGTGATGAGCGGCGAGGGCGGCACGGAACACGGCTACACCACGGTGCTCGCCGCGCCCGGCCACGGCGACTACGCCCGCTTCCAGCCCGGCCCCGGCATCCCGATGAGCTTCGACGACCTCAAGACCATCGAGGCCGCGGCCTTCCTCTCGGACATCACCCGCGGCACGCACCTGGCACCGAGCGCGGCCGACGGGCTCGCCGCGGCGGAGGTCTGTGAGGCGATCGTGCGCTCGGCGGCGTCACGGTGCTGGGAGGCGGTCAGACAGGGATGAGTTCGCGCCCGGCGAATCCTCGGGCGATATCCAGTCCCTCGCGATAGCCTTTCGGCACGCCCAGGACGAGGCGCGCACGGTGCCCGGAGCGGTGTTAGCACTGCTCCTCCCCTTCTCCGTGTCGGCCCGTCCACGCCTCGAGGAGGACAGCGGGAACCGGTGAGCGCAGGACACGATCCGTCGGCCGAGCGGCCGCACGACGGGAACGGCAGGTTCCCCGACCCCTTCGCGCCCTCTTCCACCTCGCCCTCCACCGAGCCGCGCACCCCCGGCCCCGGCGATCAGGATCTGCCCTGGAAGGCCACCGCGGAGCGCCGGGACCTGTGGGGGCCGGTGCAGAAGCCGCTCGAGGGGAAGGTCCACTCCCCCGCCTCACGCGGCGTCGGCCGCCCCCGCCGCTCGCCGCTGGTGCGCGTCGGCGCGCCGGTGCTGCTGGGCGGCCTGGCCGCGATCGCGACGGTCGTGGTGGGGCTCGGCACAGCGCTCGCAGGGCCGTTGCTGGTGCTCGGCGCCGCGGCGGGCGTCGGCGCACTGACCCTCGGCGGGAGCGCGCTGGTGCTGAACGCCCCGCGCCGCGAGAAGGATCCCGCGCTGCTGGGCGAGACGGTGCCCGAGGGCACCCGCGCCGTGCTCGAGCGGATCCTCGAGGCCGACGCCACCACGCGCGAGCGCCTCACCCGCCTGCGCCCGCAGGCCGTCGTGCCCGCCGCGACCGAGGTGCTCGACGATGTGCAGTCCCTGCTCACCCGGATCGATGCGCTGGTGGGCTCCGAGCAGCTGCAGTCGCTGCGCGCCTCCTCGGGCGAGGTGACGATGCTCGAGGGCATGGCCACGCGCTACGTGCCCGAGCTGGTCGACGCCGCGAGCGACACCCTCGGCTTTCTGCAGACCTTCGAGGGATCCGCTCGCCAGGAGGCCCTCGATAACCTCGGAAGCATCGACCGTCAGCTGAACGTGCTGGCCGAAGGGGTCGAGCAGATCGAGCGCGACATCGTCGGCGGGGTCTCCCGCTCCCTCGAGGTGCACTCGGAGTTCCTGCGCAACCGCTTCGCCGATCAGCACCTGAACCCGATCATCGACGTCTGACCAGCCCGGACCACACCGTCCCCGCACCGACTCCCAGAAACCGCACCGCCCAGGAGGCCCCGATGGACAAGCTGCAGCCGCCCACCCCCGCCGAGGAGATCACGCCCGCCGAGCCGGTCGAGCAGATCAGCGACGACGACGCCGTCTCGGTGCTGCCCGACCTGCCCGCCGAGCAGCAGCACGAGCTCGAGCAGCGGGCCGACGCCTGGGTGGATCAGGTCTCGGGCCTGAACCCTCACTCCCAGGAGTTCACCGCCCAGGTCAACGCACTGGGGGCGGTCGCGCGCCGCACCTTCGAGCGCACCAGCCAGACCTCCTCCCGCTTCATGCAGCAGTCGCTGCGGGAGTCGAAGGAGAAGGGGAACGCGCAGGCCTCGGTCGCGAAGTCCCTCTCCGAGCTGCGCACCACCATGGAGGACCTCGCCCCGAAGGACGAGACCTTCGCCGAGAAGGCGCTGGGCTGGCTGCCCGGCCGCAACCTGGCCAAGCGCTACTTCCGCAACTTCGAGTCGAACCAGGACCAGCTGGACGAGGTGCTCGGTGCGCTCAGCCGCGGCCAGGAGATGCTGCAGAAGGACAACGCCGAGCTCTCCGTCGAGCGTCGGGGCCTGTGGGAGGACCTCGGTGCGCTGCAGAAGGCGGCGTACCTGCTGAACCTGCTGGATGACCGCACGGTGCGCCGGGCCGAGCAGCTGCGCGCCGAGGGCAAGGCGCAGGATGCCGACGCGATGGAGCGCGACGTGCTGTTCGCGGTGCGCCAGCGCCGCCAGGACGTGGCCACCCAGATCGCCGTGACCGTGCAGGCCTACCTGTCGATGGGCCTGATCGAGGACAACAACACCAAGCTCCAGCAGGGCGTGGAGCGGGCCCGCACCACCACGGTGACCGCGCTGCGCACCGCCGTGATCACCGCGCAGGCGCTCGAGAACCAGAAGATCGTGCTGGACCAGATCGACGCGGTCAACCGCACCACCGACGACCTGATCGGCCGCACCTCGCAGATGCTCGCGGACAACTCGGTGAAGATCCAGGAGCAGGCCGCGACCTCGGGCGTCTCCCCCGAGACGCTGCAGAAGGCCTTCGACAACCTCTTCACCACGATGGACGGGATCGACGCCTTCCGCACCAAGGCCAACGAGAACTTCCTGACCACGGTCAACAGCCTCGAGCAGCAGGTCCAGCGGGCCCAGCCGTACATCGAGCGGATGCAGAAGGAGCGTCCCGAGGTCGAGGAGATCGAGAGCGCCGCGAGTCTGCTCGAGATCGAGGACCGGCGCTGAGGGGTGGTCGCGGCTGAGCGCAGCGGCTGAGGGTGCCCGGCCGCCGGGTGAGCCGCCTCAGGCGGCCGACGGGTTCTGCTCGCCGAGCCGGCGGTAGACCCGCGCCGCGGTGCCGTGCAGCATCGTCCGCACGCTCACGTCATCGCGCCTGCGCACTTGCGTGAGCAGCGGTGCGAAGCCACTGCCGAGGTCCAGGGGCGTCGGCGCGATCGGCCAGTCCGAGCCGACCATCAGCCGCTGCGGTCCGAACAGCTCCACGGCGACCTCGACCGCCTCGGTGAAGCCGCCGTTCCCGCTGGTGGCGAGCCCGGAGACCTTCGCGACCACGTTCGGGCAGGCCGCGATCGCCTCAATCTGCTCACGCCAGCGCACCATCGCCGAGGCGTCGCCCAGCGGGGGTTTGCCCAGGTGGTCGAGCACCACGGTGAGCCCGGGATGACGCTGGGCCACGCGCACCACCTGCGCCATGTGCCGCTCGAAGGCGTCGGGGACATCCAGCGGCAGGCCGGCGCCGGCGAGCAGGTCGAGGGAGCGGGCCACGTCGGGGCGGTCCAGGAACCCGGGGTCGGGCTCGTCGTGGACCAGGTGCCGCACCCCCACCAGGTGGGCGGTGCGGGCCGGATCGGCGAGCGCGGCGCGCACGGTGGGACGCCTGCTGGACAAGGCGGACGACCCCGCCGCCGAGCGGGCCGCACTCGAGGCCCGCTAGCCGCACAAGCGCCTGGTCTCCCCCGAGGAGGTCGCCGAGGCGCACTGCTACCTCTCCTCGCCCCGCAACCGCTCGACCGTGGGCGTGCTGCTCTCGGTCGACGGAGGCGTGACCGGGGTGCGCACCCGCGACTGAGCCGGGCTCAGCGCCGAGCCGCGTCAGCCCTCGCCGCGGCGCAGCACCTCGTAGACGATCGAGTCGTCGCGGCGATCCCAGCCCAGCTCGCTGCCGCGCTGGTAGACCTGCTGGGCGGAGCTCGCGAGCGGCACCTCCTGGCCCACCTCCTGCGCGGCCTCGGCGACCAGGCCCATGTCCTTGACGAAGATGGTCAGCGCGGAGCGGACGTCGTCGAAGGCGCCGTCGACCATGCGCTGGCCGCGATCGCCGAACATGAAGGACGCGGCCGCGCCGGTGCCGAGCACCTCATGGACCTGGGCGAGATCGAGCCCCATCGAGTCAGCGAGGGCGAGCGCCTCCCCGGCGGCGGCGATGTGCACGCCGCACAGCAGCTGGTTGACGATCTTGAAGCGCTGGCCGTCGCCGGGCTTCTGCCCCACCACGGGGGCATTCGAGGCGAGGGCGTCGAGCAGGGGGCGTACGACGGCGACGTCGGCCTCCGCGCCGCCCACCATCACCAGCAGGTCGCCCTGCGCGGCGCGGGCGGCGCCGCCGGAGACGGGCGCATCGACCACGCGAGCGGTGATGCCCTCGAGACCGGCGAGGGTCTGCTCGATCGCGGCGGGACCGACGGTCGCCATGATCAGCAGCGTGGTCTCGGCGGTGAGCACCTCGGCGATGCCGCCCTCGCCGAAGAGGACGGCGTCGAGCTGCGCGGGGGTCGCGACCATCACGGCCACCGCGTCGGCGCCGCGGGCGGCCTCGCGGGCGGAGGGCGCCGGGGTGGCGACGTCCGCGAGGGCGTCGCGGGCGGCGGGGTTCAGGTCGAAGGCGGCGACGGGGAATCCGGCCTCGGCGGCGATGCGGGCCATCGGGGTGCCGATGGCGCCCAGACCGATCCAGGCGACGGAGGTGGGGGCGGTGGTCATCATGTGCTCCTCGGCGTGATGGATGGGCGAGCAGGTCAGCGGGCGGCGACGGCGGCGGCGAGGGTGTCCACGACGTCGGCGAGCGCCTGCGCGCCGCCCACATTGCCGGGGAAGACGACGTACGGCGCGCCGAGCACCTCCTCGGGGGCCTCCTGGGCGGAGAACAGGGAGACCTGCCCGGCCCAGAACTGGCCCTCGACGCGGGCGCGGCGGATCCCCAGTCCGTTCGCGGCGACCTCGTGGGAGGTGATGCCGCCCTTGGCGACCACCCAGGCGGGCCGCACCGCGCGCACCTTCTGGACCACCTCGACCACGGCGTCGGAGACGCTGCGAGCGATCGCGAGGGACTCGGCGGGATCGTCGGTGCGCACCAGGTCGCGGCTGGTGTAGAGGACGCAGTCACTGGTGGTGAGGGCCTCGCGCACGGCGGCGGCGAGGTCCTCGAGGTGCTGCTCGCGGCGCTCGTCGAGCACGGAGGGGACGTGGATCTCGAACTCGGTGAGGGTTCCGCGCTCCTGGACGGCGCGCAGCTGCGTGGTGGTCAGGCCGACGTGGGAGCCCACCACGACCAGGCCGTGGTCGAGCCGCCCACCGGGAATGGTGATGGCCTGGCCGTCGACCACGCGGGCGCCGGACTGGCGGGTCAGCGGGCGCACGAAGGAGGGGGCGCAGCGGGTGACGAAGGTGCGGCCCTCGGCCTCGAGCTGGGCCATCGCCTCGGCGACGACCTCCATGTCGGAGTACTCGGTGGCGTTGACGACCACCCAGGTGCGCTCGCGGGCGCCGGCGAGCAGCTCGCGCACGCGGGCGGGGCCGCCGGTGCGGATGTCCTCGAGGGAGAGGCTGAGCACGCTGCTCGCCTCGATCGTTCCGCCGGAGCGCTCGGCGAGGAACTCACGCAGGTCGGAGTGGGTGTAGCCGAAGGTGGCATCGCGCGCGAAGTCGGTCTCGGCGACCTCGACGGCCTTCCCCTCGACGGTCGCGAAGTGGACGTCGCCCTCGGTGAAGCGGCCCGCCTCGATCATCGCCGGGCACAGCACGAAGGCATCGACCTCGAGGCCGTGGGCGGAGAGCTCGTCCGCGATCGCGAGGGGCTCGGCGATCACGTGGCCGCGCAGGGTGGAGTCCGAGCGGGAGACCACATGCAGGCCGTCGGCGGGGATCCCGCCCTCGAGCACGCCGCGCACGATCCGGCGGTTCATCGCGACCGCCTCGTCCTCGTCCAGGGCGCGGGTGTTGGTGAGCACGAAGCAGGCATCGCCCGGCTCCTTCAGCACCTCGAGCGGGATCGCGGGATCCTCGTCGAAGGCGACGTCGATCCCGGCCACGCACTGCGAGCCGGTGGGGTCATCGTCGAGGATGAGCAGGCGACGGGCGGGGACGGCGGTCACGGGGGCCTTCTTCCGAGGGACGGTGGGTGGAGCGGGGACGAGTGAGGGCCGGCGCGCGATCACGCACCGGCCCTCACCCTCTCAGACGCAGGTCATGCGAAGATCACGAACACCACGGCCGACAGCGCGAAGCCGACCAGTGAGATGGTGGTGCCCACGAGCGACCAGGTCTTGAAGGTGGTTACGGTGTCGAAGCCGCAGAACTTGCCGATCAGCCAGAAGCCGGAGTCGTTCACGTGCGACCAGCCGATCGAGGCGGCACCGATGGCGATGACCACGGCCGAGACCGCGATCGCGCCGAAGTCGCCGGCCATGATCGCTGGGGCCATGATCGAGGCACCGGTGGTGGCGGCCACGGTGGCCGAGCCCTGCGCGATGCGCATCGCCATGGTGACCAGGTAGGCGGCGACGATGAGCGGCAGGCCCATCGCGTCGAGACCCTCGGCGACCTCGCCGCCGATGCCGGTCTCGGTGAGGACGCGGCCGAAGGCGCCGCCCGCTCCGGTGATCAGGATGATCGAGCAGACGGGGCCGAGGGCGTCGTCCACGAGTTCCTCGAGGAGGCCGCCGATCTTCTCGCCGCGGCGACGCTTCGGGATCACGTACAGCAGCAGCATCGCGGCCAGGGCGGACAGGGCCAGGGCCACCGGGGTCGCGCCGATCAGGCGGGAGAGCTGGAAGAGGACGTTGTCATCGGTGACCGTCCCCGACTTCTCCATGGTGGAGAAGCCGGTGTTGAAGAAGATCAGCAGCAGCGGCAGCAGCAGGACGAGGAGGATCGCGCCGAAGGCGGGGCGCTCCTCCTTCGGGATCTCCCGGGGCTCGCCCAGCAGGGCCGGGACCGGGGTGTCCGGGAAGCGCTTGGCGATGGCGCGGGCCACCAGGTAGCCACCGAAGTACCAGGTGGGCAGGCCGATGAGCAGGCCCACGATGATCACCATGCCCACGTCGGCGCCCATCACGGTGGCGGCGGCGGTGGGGCCGGGGTGCGGGGGCAGCAGCGCGTGCATCATCATGAACGACGCGATCGAGGGCAGCACGTAGAGCATGAACGAGCCGCCGAGGCGACGCGCCACGGTGTAGATGACCGGCAGCATCACGATGAAGCCGGCGTCCAGGAAGATCGGAAACGCGTAGAACAGCGAGGCGACGGAGAGTGCCAGCGGCGCCCGTGCCTCCCCGAAGGTGTCGAGCATCTTGTCGGCGAGCACCTGGGCACCGCCGGTGATCTCGATGAGTCTTCCCAGCACGGCGCCGAAGCCGACCAGCAGGGCGACTGTTCCGACGGTTGTGCTGAATCCGGCGATGACGACGCTGATGACGTCGCCGACCCCGATGCCGGCGGCGAGACCGGTGCCGACCGCGACGATCAGCAGGGAGAAGAAGGCGTGCAGGCGCGCCTTGATGATGAGGACGAGCAGTATGACGATCGCGACGACCGCGATCGTCAGGAGCAGCCAGACCGGCCGATCCGCGAGGACGAGTTCTTCCACGAGAGGAGTCTCCTGAGGGTGTGGGGCAGGTCGACCTGCGGCTCCGACGTCGAAACGCTCGGGACTCGGCGGCTGCCGGGCCCCGAGCGTTCAGCTCAGGTCCCGGGCAGCGGTGCCCGGTCGACGGGCTGTGCCCGTGGGGTGATGGGGGTGGGGGTCAGTCGTTCTTCGGGGTGGGCTTGGGGGCCGGGCCGAGCTCCGCGAGGAGCTGGGACATCTTGGCGTAGGCCTTGTTGCGGTAGGCGACCAGCTCCGCGGCGGTGTCCTCGTCGTAGTCGCCGAGCAGACCCTTGCCGTTCTTGACGCCCTTGCGATCCGCCGCGACGGAATCGGTGAGGAGCGAGGGGGTGGCCAGACGGTCACCGAAGGCGTTCTCGAAGGTCACGAAGCAGTTCGCGTAGACATCGAGTCCCGCCTGGTCGGCGATCGCGAAGGGCCCGAAGAAGCCCAGGCGGAAGCCGAAGGTGGTGCGCACGATGGTGTCGACGTCCTCGGCGGTGGCGACGCCCTCCTCGACGACGGAGGTGGCTTCCTTCAGCAGCGCGTACTGCAGGCGGTTCAGGACCATGCCGGGGGTGTCCGCGACCTGGGCGCCCTGGTTGCCGGACTTCTCGAGGAGGACCTTGACGGCCTCGACGGTCTCGGGGGTGGTGGCCTGCCCGGCGACGAGCTCGACGCCCGGGATGAAGGGCGCGGGGTTGGAGAAGTGGACGGTGAGGAACCGCTCGGGGTTCTTCACCGCGCTCTCGAGCTCCTTGACCGGGATGGTCGAGGTGTTCGTGCCGATGATCGCGTCGGGGCGGGCGTGCTCGGAGATCTTCCCGAGCACCTCGCGCTTGACGTCGATCCGCTCGAACACGGCTTCCTCGATGAAGTCGACATCTGCCACGGCTTCTTCGATGGTCTTGCCGGCGGAGATGTTCTTCGCGACGAGATCGGCGGAGCCGGGGGCGTAGAGGCCCTGCTCCTCGAAGTCGCGCGCTTCCTTCTGGAGGCGCTCGAGGGACTTGTTGGCGACCTCGACGTCGACATCGGCGATCGTCACATCGAAACCGGCCATGGCGAGGACCTGGGCGATGCCGCCGCCCATGTAGCCGGCGCCGACGATGGTCACGGTGGAAATGGTCTTCTGGGGGACTCCTTCGTCAGTGAGGGGCGCCGCTGCGAAGGTCGACGCCATTGCCATCACGCCGGACGCGGCGCATGAAGCCGCGGGGAACCGACGCTGTGGAACTCATTCATCATGATCCTATTGGATATTTGCGAGAAGGGGAACCCCTCGCGATCCATCCGCTTCGCGGGCCCCCTCCGGCTCCCGCATCGCGTGCCACGACCAGGAGACCGCTGGCGAAGGCGGGGAGATGAGCACTCTGGACCGTTTTGACGTTCCCGTTCCGCGCATAGATCCTATAGGTAAATAGGCGTTCGTCGGCTACGCGCGCACTTCCCCCACCTCCCCGGAACGGTGCAGACATCTCCATGAGCTCAGCACGCTCCTCCCACCGCCTGACCCATGCCCACCTGGTGTGGACGGTCGGCGTCTTCGCCTACCTCTGCGCCGTGTCCGCGCGCGCATCCTTCGGGGTGGCCAGCGTCGAGGCCTCGGAGCGCTTCGCTGTCGACGGCGCGATGCTGAGCCTCTTCGGCGTCGTGCAGCTGGGTACCTACGCCGCCGCGCAGATCCCCGCTGGCCTGCTCCTGGACCGCCTCGGGCCGCGCCGCATGCTGGTCCTGGGCGCCGTGATCATGGCGACCGGGCAGGTGCTGCTCGCTGTCTCCACCGATCTCCCCGCCGCCCTCGTGGCCCGCCTGCTGACCGGCGTGGGCGATGCCGCCACGCTGATCAGCGTGGTACGGCTGATCGCCACCTGGTTCCCCACCCGGCAGGTACCGGTGTTCACCCAGCTCACCACGATGATCGGCCAGTTCGGTCAGGCCGTCGCCGCAGTGCCCTTCCTGGCACTGCTGCTGGGCGTCGGCTGGGCCGCCGCCTGGGCGTCGCTGGCATTCCTGCTGCTGCTGAGCGTGCTGCTGGTGATCGCGTTCGTGCGGGACTCACCGCCCGACGAGCCGGGCACCTCCCCCGCCCCCGTGGCCCGCGCCGGACAGGTGCTGAAGGACGTGTTCACCTCGCGTCCCGCCTGGTCCGGGTTCTTCCTGCACTGGATGACCCTGATGACGGTGAACTCGTTCCTGTTCATGTGGGGCGTGCCGTACATGACCGCCCTGGGCATCAGCGCCGCCGAGGTGGGTGCGCTGCTGACGCTCAACGTGGTGATCATGGTGGCGCTGGGCCCGCTGATCGGGGTGTTCACCGGGCACTTCCCCCACCGTCGGCCGCTGCTGGGGTGGATCGCCGGCACGATCCTCACCGTGACCTGGTCCCTCACGCTGCTGGTTCCTGCTCAGCTCTCGGCCTGGCAGCTGCTGCCGCTGATCACGGCGATGGCGATCGGATCGGCCACCTGCTCCGTCGGCTTCGACCTGGCCCGCACCGGGGTGCCGCATCGAGCGATCGGCACCGCGACCGGCATGGTCAACATCGGTGGCTTCTCCGCCTCGCTGCTGGCCGTGCTGCTGATCGGGATCGTGCTGGACCTGCGCACCGGAGAAGGTGCGGCGAGTCTGACCGACTACCGGATGGCCATGGCCTCGCAGCTGGTGCTGATGGTGGTCGCCGGGATCGGGCTGTGGGCCACCACCAGGGACCGGCTCAGCCCACCTGCACAGCGCCGCTGAACAGTCGGCGGGGCCCGGTGAGGCCCTGGAAAGTCCTGCTCCCCGGGCCCGGATCCGATCCGTGCAGGTGCCGGATCAGTGCATGTGCTTGCCGCCGTCGACGTTGATCGAGGTGCCGCTGACGAAGGAGGAGTCCTCTCCGACCAGGAAGCTGATCAGACCGGCGACCTCCTCGGGCTGGCCCACGCGCTGCAGCGGGATGTTGGCCGACATCGAGTCCTTGCGGTCCTCGGTGAGGGTTCCGCCCATGATGTCGGTGTCGATCGGGCCGGGCAGGATCACGTTGGCGGTGATGCCATGGACGCCCAGCTCGCGGGCGGCGCCACGGGTCAGGCCCTGCACGGCGGCCTTCGCGGCGGCATAGCCGGTCTTGGAGAAGGTGCCTCCGCCGTCGAGGGCGGTGATCGAGGAGGTGTTGACGATGCGCCCACCCACACCGCCGTCGATCATGCGCCGGGCCGCGGCCTGCATCATCAGCAGGGTGCCCTTGCCGTTGACGTTCATGACCCGGTCCCAGATCTCCGAGGTGATCTCGAGGATCGAATGGGGGCTGGGGATCCCGGCGAGGTTGACCAGCGCCACCAGCTGCGGCAGCTCCGCGTCGATCCGTGCGAAGGCGGCGTCGACCGAGGCCTGATCGCTGATGTCCACGCCGACCCCGATCACCTTCAGGCCGGAGTCGGTGGGGATCTCGGCGCTCAGCTCGGTGGCGAACTCCTCGACGGCCGCGCCGTCGATGTCCGCAGCGGCCACGTTCCAGCCCTCGGCGACGAGCTTGCGTACGACGCGCCGGCCGATGCCGCGGGGGGCACCGGCACCGGTCACCACCGCAGTGCGCTGGGCGGGGAACGGCTGGATCGTCCGGGTCTGGATGATTCCGGTTTCTTCGGTCATGAGGTGTTCTCCTTCGAACGGTGGGCTGCGGATCCGCGAACCTGCGGAGGGCTCAGGCGCTGGCGCCCGCAGGGGCGTCGGCGAGAGCGGAGGTCAGCACCTGGCGGATGTAGTGCACGTTCTCGGCGATCACACCGAGGGAATCGGAGCCGTAGTGCTCGCAGCAGAAGGGCCCGGTGTAGCCGAGCTCGAGGGCACGACGGATCACCTTGCGGTAGTTGATGTACCCGTACTTCAGGGGCATCGGGGCGCTCGAGTAGGCACCGGTTGCGGTGTCGAGGTCGCGGGTGTAGTTCTTGATGTGCCAGAAGTTCGAGTGGGGCAGGACCTTCTCGAACATGTCTTCCCAGGGCTCGACCTCGCGGTGCAGACGCACCAGGTTGCCGAGGTCCGGGTTCAGGCCGACGGAGGCGTGGTCGACGTCCTTGACGAAGGAGACCGCCTCGTCGGGAGTGCCGACGTAGGTGTCCTCGTACATCTCGAGGCTGAGCTGGATTCCCTGCGCCGCAGCGGCATCGCCGAGGTGGCGGACCCGCTCGATCGCCAGGTCACGCAGCGCCGGGTCGTCGACGTGGCCATCCTCCAGCCAGAACCAGATGGCCTTGGCCTGCTTCTCTGTGATGGCCTGCATGAACCCGGTGTTCACGACGGTCACGCCGAAGCTTGGGGCCAGCTCGATGAAGCGCAGGGCATCGGCGAGGTTCTGCTCGCCGTTGTTCACATCGACCACGGAGTTGCGGGTCATCGAGATCGAGGAGAGGGACATGCCCTCGCCGTCGAGCACGCGACGGAACTCCTCGACGCGCTCATCGCTCAGCTTGGCGAGCGGGAGCCAGGCATCGGTCGGGTCGATCATGTCGACGCCGAGCTCCTTGACCTGGCGCAGCTGGGAGGCCCAGACGTTCGAGGAGGCCTCCAGGAGAGGAGTGCCGTCCGAGGTCTTGTTGCCGAACCCGAGCATGTTGGCCCCGATCGGCCAGTTCTCTGCGGTGAACATCGTTGTCCCTTCGTTGACGAGGAATGATCTCGGCGATCCTATAGGATCGATGGCCCTATGGGAAGGAGCGGTGCGAAATTTTGTGTCGACCAAGATTTCGCGGCCTTCCGAGGCGAAGATGCCGGCCCGAATGCTGGCCCCAGCTCGCGGATTCTTCCCCGATCGAGGCGGAACGGCACGAGGAGCGGTCGCCTCTGTCCAGCCACGCAAGATTCCTATAGGATCGAAGGGATCCCGGGCCTCACGCCCGCCCCGGCCCGCTCACGACTACCCGCCGTCGGTCCCCCGCGGCAGCCTTCGGAGGAAAACACGATGACGTACCTCTTCAACGATCCCGCAGCCTTCGCGACCGATGCGGTCGCAGGCCTCGCCGCAGCCCACCCCGATCACGTCGCGGTAGTGCACGGCGGCGTGGTGCGGGCGACGGAGACCCCGAAGGGGCAGCCGGCGCTCGTGATCGGCGGTGGCTCCGGCCACTACCCCGCCTTCGCCGGCTGGGTGGGCCCGGGCATGGGCCACGGCGCCCCCTGCGGCAACGTCTTCGCCTCGCCCTCGACCTCGCAGGTCTACTCCGTGGCACGCAATGCCGAGAACGGCGGCGGCGTGATCCTGGGCTTCGGCAACTACGCCGGGGACGTGCTGCACTTCGGCGGAGCGGCGGAGAAGCTGCGCGCCGAAGGCATCGACGTGCGGATCGTCAAGGTCAGCGACGACATCGTCTCCAACACTCCCGAGAACCATCGCGACCGCCGCGGCATCGCCGGTGACCTGCCGGTCTTCAAGATCGCGGGCGCCGCGATCGAGGCCGGCGCCGATCTCGACGAGGCCGAGCGCATCGCCGTGAAGGCGAACGACGCGACCCGCTCCTTCGGCGTCGCCTTCGACGGCCCCACCCTCCCCGGCGCGGAGGACGCACTGTTCCACGTCGAGGACGGCCAGATGGGCGTGGGCCTGGGCATCCACGGCGAGCCCGGCGTGCGCGACGAGCCGATCGGCACGGCCGACGAGATCGCGACCCTGCTGGTCGAAGGTGTCCTGGCCGAGCAGCCGGAGCGCGTCGAGGGCGGCTACCAGGGCCGGGCCGCGGTGCTCGTGAACGGTCTGGGCACCGTGAAGTACGAGGAGCTGTTCATCGTCTACGCGAAGGTCGCGGAGCTGCTCGAGGCCGCCGGCATCACCCCGGTGCGGCCCGAGGTGGGCGAGCTGATCACCAGCCTCGACATGGCCGGAGTGTCCCTGACCCTGGTTTTCCTCGACGAGGAGCTCGAGCAGCACTGGCTCGCCCCCGTGGACACTCCTGCTTTCCACCGTGGCGCGATGCCGCAGGTGGACCGCCCCCGCCGCACCGAGTTCTGGCAGGCCGGGGCCGATGAGACGCCCGCCTCGAGCGAGGAGTCGCGCGAGGTCGCGCAGCAGATCGCCGGTGTGCTGGACCTCTTCGAGTCCGTCTGCGTGCGGGAAGAGGCAGAGCTGGGCCGGATTGACGCGATCGCCGGCGATGGCGACCACGGCCAGGGCATGGCTTACGGCACCAAGGGTGCTGCGGCCGCCGCGAAGGCTGCGCTCGAGGCCGGCGCCGGGGCTCGCACCCTGCTGGTCCGGGCGGGCGACGCCTGGTCGGAATCCGCCGGAGGCACCTCCGGAGCGCTCTGGGGAGCGGCTCTGATCGCCGCTGCCAGCATCTTCGACGATCAGGCGGGCAGCGAGCCGCGGAACATCGTGGACGCGATCGACGCCGGGATCGATGCCATCCAGCGCCTGGGCGGGGCGCAGGTGGGCGACAAGACCATGGTCGACGCCGCTGCCCCGTTCCGGACCACGATGGCCGAGACCTTCACCGGCGACAACGCCGCCGAGGCGATCCTCGCCGGCGCCTCCGTGGCCCGCGAGGCCGCGGATGCCACGGCGGACATCACCGCCGCCCTGGGCCGCTCGCGCGTGCTCGGCGAGAAGTCGATCGGCACGCCCGACCCCGGCGCGATCTCCTTCTCCATCCTGATGAAGGAGCTCGGGCAGCACCTGTCCTGACCTCCCCGGCCTCGGGCAATCACCCGACCCCACGGCTGCCACGGTCACCGAACAACCACCACGACCCCTACGACCCCTACGACCAAGGAGATTCCCATGGCACTGAAGATCATCGTCGGCGGCGACAACGCCGGCTACGGATACAAGGAAGAGTTCAAGGCCCTGCTCGAGGCCGATGACCGCGTCGAGTCGGTCTTCGACGTCGGCGTCGGCAGCGCGGATGACGGCACCTTCTACCCGAACGTCGCAGTCGCCGCGGCGGAGAAGGTCGCCGCGGGCGAGGCGGACCGGGCACTGCTGATCTGCGGCACCGGCCTGGGCGTCGCGATCGCCGCGAACAAGGTCTCCGGCGTCCGCGCCGTCACCGCGCACGACCTCTACTCCGTTCAGCGCTCCGTGCTCTCCAACAACGCGCAGGTGCTCTGCATGGGTCAGCGCGTGATCGGCCTGGAGCTCGCGAAGGAGCTGATCAAGGTGTGGCTGGACCTCGAGTTCGACCCCACCTCCTCCTCCGCCGCGAAGGTCGACGCGATCTGCGCCTACGACGGCTCGCTCGAGCAGGCCTGACCCCGACGGGGCCGCGCAGGCCCTGCCACCCTGTCCCGGCGGACCGCGTCCCGGCCGGACCCCGCGGGATTGTCAGTTTCTGAGCCACTTCCAGGGCGGAATCGGTTCAGAAACTGACAATCCCGCACGCCGCCGTGTCACCGTGTCACCGGGCGGGAGACCGTCGGCAGGCGGCAGCCACGAAAGCAGTTGCGGGTGTACCCGCGTCGACGAAGGAGAGACATGAACACCCTGTGGGTGGGCACCAGCTGGAAGATGACCAAGACCCTCACCGAGGGCAGTGCCTGGGCGACCGGCCTGCGCGACCACCTGGCCGGGACCGCACCGGCAGGGGTGCAGCCCTTCGTGATCCCCTCCTTCACGGCGACCACTACCGTGGCCGGCATCCTCGGCGAGGACTCCCCTGTCCTGCTGGGCGTGCAGAACGCCCACTGGGAGGACTCGGGCGCATGGACCGGCGAGGTCTCGGTACCGCAGGCCAAAGACGCGGGCGCGCAGATCGTCGAGATCGGCCACTCCGAGCGGCGTGAGCACTTCGGCGAGACCGTGGAGACCACGCGTCTCAAGGTCGCCGCCGCACTTCACCACGGGCTGACCCCGCTGCTGTGCATCGGGGAGAGCGCCGAGGTGAAGGACGCCGGCGGCTCGAGCGAGTTCATCCTCGACCAGGCCCGCGGCGCCCTCGACGGGCTCAGCGAAGAGAAGCTCTCCCGCGTGGTGATCGCCTACGAACCGATCTGGGCGATCGGCGAGAAGGGCCGCCCAGCCACCGTGGAAGAGCTCATCGCCCCCTTCGCAGCCCTCGGCGAGGAGTACTCCGGCAAGGTCACCGGGCTGCTGTACGGCGGTTCCGTCAACCTCGACAACGCCGCCGGCCTCCTACGCATCGAGCACGTGACCGGCCTGTTCGTGGGTCGCACCGCCTGGAAGCTCCAGGGCTATCTCGAACTGCTGAGGATCGCAGAGGCGCACGCCGCAGGCTGAGGCTGACCCTCATCGCCCACGGCGCCGACGGGTGGGGCGCAGCGGCGCGGCCTCATGCGTACTGCGGGGGATGGCGCAGGTGGAACCCGGTCTCCTCCTGGAAGGCTTCGACCGCGCTCAGGAGGAGGGATTCCTGGTGGTGCGGGCCGACCAGCTGGGCACCCATCGGGGTGCCTCGCTGCGTGAAGCCCGTCGGGAACGTCAGGGAGGGGTGGCCCGAGTAGTTGTAGGGGCACGTCAGGCGCATCACCTGCGTGTTCCACACCTCGTAGCTCTCACGCATCGTCGCGATCTCGGCGTTCGTCGGCGAGGTGACCCCGATCGTCGGCATCAGCAGCACGTCGACCTGTGCAAGAGCGCGGTCGGTCTCGGCGGTGAACTGATGCGCGGCGGCGAGGGCGCGCTGCAGGTCCTGGGCAGTGGCCTTACTCCCCTGTTCGAGGACGAACGCGATCTCCGGTCCGTAGAGGTGCTCGCTCCCCTCCGGGTACAGCTCCGCCAGGTCCTGGAGCGCTTCGCGCCCGACGAACCCGACCCACTCGTAGGCGAGCTGACCGCCATCAGGCGTGGTGACCTCCTCCACCGTTGCTCCGAGCTCGGCGAAGCGCGTGGCGGTGCTCTCGACCATCTCCCGAATCTCGTCGCTGACGGTGTTCAGCAGGCCCCGATCGATGCCGATCCGGAGGCTCCCTCGACCGGGCACGGGCGACAAGGCACCGAGCATCGCAGTGCTTTCCTCGAGGACACTCTCGGACGCTTCGTGCTGCGCCATCGCGTCGAAGACGATCCTGCAGTCGCGTGCCGACCGGGCGAAGGGGCCCAGGGAGTCGAGCGTCCTCGACAGCGGAATCGTGCCGTCCGTGGGGATCAGTCCTCGCGTGGGCTTCAGACCCGTGAGTCCGGCGGCCGTCGCGGGCCCCCTGATAGAGCCTCCCGTGTCGGAGCCGAGGGCGGCGAAGCACAGGCCCGCTGCGGTGGCCGCGGCGGATCCGCTCGAGGAGGTCCCCACCCACGTGCTCTCCTCCCAGGGGTTCACCGGGGTGGGCAGGCCCGGGCCATGGTCGGTGAGGGCTGCTTCCGACATCCGGAGGGTGCCGACGATGATGGCGCCCGCCTCACGCAGACGGCGGACCACCTCCGCATCCCGGTGGAAGTGGTGGTCGGCCAAGTGGGCCGACCCGAACGCTGCAGGTGCCTCGACCGTTCCGTACAGGTCCTTCACGGCGATCGGTATCCCGTGCAGCGGTCCGCGCCACCCGCCTGCCGTGATCTCTCGGTCGGCCTCTTCTGCAGCAGCGGTGGCGCTCTCGGTGTTGACCGTCGCGAAGCTGTCCAGGCGAGGGTCCACCTGCGCGATCCGCTCGAGCATCTGTTCCACCAGCGTCGCGGCTCTCAGTTCGCCCGAGCGTATTTTTTGCGCGGTCACGCCAATTGACGAATAATGCATGCCCTCTTCTTTCAATGTGGCCTCTTCCTTCACTGTGGTGTTCTCCAGGCCGGCGCCACGTACGTCGACGTGGCATATCAGTATGTTTCTCGGAGCGTCGGCAATGAGGGTTCCGCTGCGCCTCGGCGGGCTTCGGCGCGGATCTGCAGTCAGTGACGTCGTAGCCGCTCATGACGGACGAAGTGTTCTCGGCGGTGCCTCGCAGCAGAGAGGCCGTCCGGATCAGGAATCGAGTTCACTCCTCCACGAAGATTCATCGGTGACCTGTTCGCCTCGTTGCACAAAGTTTTTCTGACGAGTGCGAAGCAATCAGTCTCGGCGCTCTCAGCCCTGGCGTGGAACAGGCACCACAGAATGAGGATCCTATGGTAATTCGGAAGTGTCAATCTTCTCCAGGCCTTCCTGTGCTCCTCGGCAACCCCCGTCGTATCCGGCACCCGTCGGCGAACGACGCCCGCGAGCACACGGTCACCGTCCCGCGAGCGCACGGTCACACAGCTCGGGGGATAGCCCCCAGCCCCCTCTCGGCGGCCCGCGCTAGCCTGGTAGGCGTCATGAATGCTCACGATCGCCTGCCCAGAGATCATCCGGCCCGACGGGCCGGCACCTTCTCGCGGCCCGGCGCCGGTGCGTCCCGGAGCATGGGCAACGCCTGGAACGGCCCCTCCAGCCGACGGCCCGGAGCAGGTACGGGTCAGGGTCCGCTCGAAGGCAAGATCCACTCCCCCTATTCGAAGGCAGTCTCGGTGCCGCGGCGTCGCGGCCGCTGGCTCACCGTCGGCGTGCCCTCGGTGCTCGGCGGCGGGTTGGGTATCGGCAGCTTCCTCCTGCTCGGCGTCAGCAGCCTGATCGGGGGCGCCGGTCTGCTCACCCCGCTGATCGCCGGGCTGGGCGTCGCCCTGGTCGTCGGAGGTGGGACGGGGCTGCTGCTGCGCAACCGCGCCCCGCAGGCAGTCCGCCTGAACCGGGCCACGGTCGGGGAGATCCCGGCGGCCACCCGCGCGACGCTCGAGAAGATCGTGAAGGACTCACGCTCCCAGCGTCGGCGACTCCAGCGCCTGCGACGCCGGGCTCCCACTCCTGCCGTGCGCACGATCCTTCACCGCACGGAGACGCTGCTGCTGCGGATCGACGCGCTGCTGGGCTCGGCCTCACTGCAGTCGCGGCGCGCTTCGGACAGCGACGTGATGCTGCTGGAGGGGATGGCTGACCGCTACATCCCTGAGCTGGTCGACGCCCTGGAGAACACCGTCGGCTTCCTCTCCCCCGCCACCACCGAGGGGGCGCGGGACCAGGCGGTCGCGAACCTGGACAGCATCGACGAACAGCTGACAGTGCTCGGCGAGGGCATCGACCGGGTCGAGAACACCCTGGTCACGGGCGTGACCCGGTCCCTGGACGTACACTCCGAGTTCCTCCGGGCCCGCTTCGGTGAGGGCCCCGACGACCCGTTCACCGACCGCTGAGCCTGAAAGCCCGTCGGCCTCCTACTCGGCCCCGTTCCTCGCGCGTTCCTCGACGCCGGTGAGCGACCTGGCGAGCACTCCGTCCAGATGCGAGGTGAGCGCCTGCAGAGCGCCGTCATGGTTGTGCTGGCGGACCTTCTCGAGGATCAGCCCGTGCTCGTGGAGAGCGGTATGGCCGTCGAAGGTCTCCGGCCCGCCGGACCAGGTCTGCCGCATCCGGTGGGTGTAGGTGCTGAGGTTCTCCACCATCGTGCGCAGGTAGCGGTTCTCGGCGTGGGCGAAGAAGACCTGGTGGAACGCCCAGTCGGCACGGAAATGCTCGTTGAGCAGCGCATAGTCCTCGGAACCCGCCTCGTCGATGCGGGTGAGCACCTCGGTGTGGAGACGGTGCGCTTCCTCGAGGTCGACGAGCAGTGCGTCCTGATCGTGGAAGGCGCGGCCGAGGGCAGCGGATTCGACGACCTTGCGCGCATCGAGCAGCTCAGTCATGTGTTCGGCGTCCAGCGGCGGTGCGACGACATAGCCGCGCAGCGCCACGTATTCGACCAGGCCGGAGCGCTCGAGGGACACCATCGCCTCGCGGACCGGGGTCGGGGAGACCTCCAGGTCGCGGGCCAGCCCATCGATGCTGAGCCGAGCCCCCGGGGGCCACTGCGCCTCGAGCAGTCGCTGGAGGATCAGCTCCTCGACCTCGGCGCGCAGGACCTTTCGTCGCACGGCCATCTCGGTACTCCTTCTCCCCGCCAGGGGCTGAAGACCCCTGCGGCCCCAGCATCCGCACCCTATAGGAAGTCGCCTCCGGTGTTCGCTGCGAACCAGTGGAACCCTCGTCCCAGGTCAGTCCCCGCCGTTCACCCCACGAGCGCCTTGTCGAACCCCAGGTGCTTGGCGATGATCGCCAGCTGCACCTCGGTGGAGCCCTCACCGACTTCGAGCACGCGGGAGTCGCGGTAGTGGCGGGCGACGACGTTCTCGTTGAGGAAGCCGTTGCCTCCCCAGATCTGACAGGCATCGCGGGCGTTGGCGACCGCGGCTTCGCTGCTCACGAGCTTGGCGAGCGAGGCTTCCTGGCTGAAGGGCATCCCGGCATCGAGGCGGCGGGCGGCCTCATGCATGAGGGCGCGGGCACCGGAGACCCGGGCCTGCATACGGGCGATCGTGAAGGCGATGTGCTGGTTGTCGCCGAGCGGCTTGTCGAAGACCACGCGCCGCTTGGCGTACTCCACCGCCTGCTCGAGGCAGCCCTGGGCGGCGCCGACGCACAGCGCGGCGAGCGCGACCCGGCCCTGGTCCAGGATCGCGAGGAAGTTCGCGAAACCGCGGCCTCGCTCCCCCAGCAGATTCTCCTCGGGCACGCGCACGTTCTCGAGCAGCAGCGGGTGGGTGTCAGAGGTGTGCCAGCCCATCTTGTCGTAGCTCGGCAGGGCGGTGAACCCTGGGGTGTCGGTGGGGACGATGATGCTGGTCAGCTCCGGGGTGATGCGTCCGTCGGCGCGCTGGCGCTGACCGGTGACGGCGGTGACCGTGACCAGTGAGGTGATGGGGGTGCCGGAGTTGGTGATGAACTGCTTGGTCCCGTCGATCACCCACTGACCGCCCTCGAGCCTCGCGGTGGTGCGGGTGCCGCCGGCGTCGGAGCCGGCCTCTGCCTCGGTGAGCCCGAAGGCGGCGAGCTCCTGGCCGCGGGCCAGCGCCGGCAGGTGGCGCTCCTTCTGGGCGGTGGTGCCGAAGGTGAGGATCGGCATCGCACCGAGGCCCAGGCCCGCCTCGAGGGTCACGGCGATCGACTGATCCACCCGGGCCAGCTGCTCCACGGCGACGCAGAGGGACATGTAGTCCTTGCCCTGCCCGCCGTACTCGCGCGGGATCGGCAGGCCGAACAGCCCGAGCTCTCCCATCTGGGCGATGATCCCCATCGGCAGCTCCCGCTTGGTGTCGTACTCATAGCTGGCCGGGGCGACGACCTCGTCGGCGAAGTCGCGCACCTGCGCGGCCAGCCATTGGTGCTCCTCGCTCAGCATGTCGGTGCCGGGCGGGGGTGTGGGGGTGGTGCTCACAGGGGTCTCCTTCTGCGGGGCGGCGGTGCTCATGACGCGTCGGTGCGTATCAGGGGGTGCGTATCAGGGGGTGCGTATCAGGGGGTGCGTATCAGGCGGTTCTCATGAGG
>NZ_JBQDLF010000029.1:41073-54535 GCF_052095815.1 Brachybacterium sp.
GGTGCGTATCAGGGGGTGCGTATCAGGGGGTGCGTATCAGGCGGTTCTCATGAGGGGTCGGAGAGGTGCGGGTTCAGTGAGCTGGCGAGGCCGCGGGTGGCCAGCGTGCGGGCGTGGCGCAGGATCGGGCCGTCGACCATGTGGCCCTCGTGCTCGAACACCCCGCTGCCGTGCCGGTCGGCGGCGGCCAGCACCCCGCGGGCCCAGGTCGCCTGCTCCTCGCTCGGTGCGTAGGCGCCGCGGATGATCGCGGCCTGGTCGGGATGGATGCAGGCGCTGGCGGTGAAGCCGCTGGCAGCGGCGTCCTCGGCCTCCGCCCGCAGTCCGTCCTCGTCGGCGAGGTCGGTGTGGATGGCGTCGATGGCGCTGCGGCCGTGCGCCCGGGCGGCCAGCAGCACGCTGGAGCGGGCATGGCGGACCACATCGCGGTAGCTGCCGCCGGGGTGGCGGGAGGAGGTGCCACCGAGGGAGGCGATGAGATCCTCCCCTCCCCACATCAACGCGACCACGTCCGGGTGGGCGGCGAGCGTCGGCGCGGCGAGGATCCCGCGGGCTGTCTCGCACAGGACCAGCACCTTCACCCCGGGCAGGGCGCCGACGAGTCGGTCCACCTCGGCGAGGCTGCTGGCCTTGGGCAGCATCACCCAGCGCGGCCGCAGCGCGGCGAGAGCAAGCAGGTCGGCGGAGAAGTCCGACTCCCCGGGAGCGTTGACCCGGATAATGGTGCGCGCCGGATCCAGACCGTGAGCGGCGACGGCGTCGCGGGCGGCGGCTTTGTGCTCCGGGGCGACGGCGTCCTCGAGGTCGAGGATCACGGCGTCGGCGCGGTCAGCGGCCTTCGCGAAGCGGTCCGGGCGGTCCCCGGGGCAGAACAGCAGCGAGGGGCCCAGCGGCAGGAGCTCATGGTCCTCGGCGTCGTGCCCGCCGCTCGCGCCGTGTCGCTCGCGGCAGGTGGTGCGGCTGCGCGGCGAGAGGTGCTCGTGGGTCCTGGTGTTCATGAATCCTCCTGGCCGTGCTTCTGGGGTGCGGCGTGCGCTGAGGCGCTGGCGTGCAGGAGCGTGGTGCGCTCGGCGCGGACCACGACCTCGCCGTGCTGGTTGCGTCCGGTGTGGACGAGGGAGACCACGGCCTGCCCGGGCCGCGAGTTCGAGGGCCGCACGGCGAGCACCTGCGTCTCGCTGTACAAGGTGTCGCCGTGGTGCAGGGGGCGGGGGAAGCTGATCTCGCCGAAGCCGAGGTTCGCCACCAAGGTGCCCTGGGTGAGCTGGGCGACGGACGCCCCGACGACAGTGGCGAGGGTGAGCATCGAGTTGACCAGCCGCTGCCCGAACTCGGTGGTCTCGCTCCAGGCGGCGTCGAGGTGGAGGGCCTGCGGGTTCATGGTCATGGTGGAGAACAGGACGTTGTCCGCCTCGGTGAGGGTGCGGCCGGGGCGGTGCTCGTAGATCGCCCCGATCTGCAGCTCCTCGGCATAGAGGCCGCGCTGCACGATGCGCGGCGCATCAGGCACGGGGTCGGGCACGTGATCGGTCATGGGCGGGCCTCCTGGTCGACGTGATGGGGGCCCTCGGTCCCGGGTCGCTCGAACTCGGGGCCATCGGACTCCCGGCCTTCTGCCTCGGGGCCCTCTTCCCCGGGCACCACCTGCGCGACCTCCTCGCCGCGGGCCACCCGGTCTCCGGCGCTGACCTGCAGGTGCACGGTCCCGGAGCTCGGCGCGCTGAGGGTGTGCTCCATCTTCATCGCCTCGACCACCAGCACCGGGTCCCCGGCGTCGACGTGGTCCCCGTCGGCCACCAGCACCATCGTCACGGTGCCCGGCATCGGCGAGGCGAGAGTCGGTGCTGCGTCCCGCCCTGCTGCGCCCCGTACGGGACGGTGCAGGCTCAGCTCGCGGTCCTCGCCCGGCAGGCCGATCCACACCGACGAGTCCGTGCCGTGGTGGAGCAGCGGCAGACGGATGCCGTCCACGGTGACAGCTCCCGCATGGAGCGCGAGAGCGAACTGCTGCTCTCCCACCGTCGCCTGGGCCTGCTCCGGCAAGCCGGTCAGTTCGACCACCACCAGGCCATCGTCGGCGGGAACAGCTCCGTGGTCAGCGCCCGTGCCGTCGGCCGCACCGCCGCTTCCCACTCCGCCGGCCCCGTCGGCTCCGCCCACCCCGTCAGCCGCCGCGAAGCGGACCACGAAGGGTGCTGGTGCCCCGAGCCGCCAGCCCGACGGCGCATGCCAGAGGCCGCGCGGACGGGAGCGTGCCACCTGCTCCCAGCGCACCAGCGCCGCGACGGCGAGCGCGCGGGCGCTGACCGCGGGCGGGGTGAGCTCATCGAGGCGGCGCTCGATCAGGCCGGTGTCCATGTCACCGCTTTTCACCTCGTCGAGGGCGAGCAGCGCACGGAGGAAGGCGGTGTTGGTGACCACTCCCAGCAGGTGCGTCTGTTCGAGCGCCCGGTCCAGCGCTGCGAGCGCGTCGGCGCGGGTCGGGGCGTGGGTGATGACCTTGGCGAGCATCGGGTCGTAGCTGCTGGAGATGGTGGCGCCGACAGCCAGGGCGTGGTCCACGCGCGCACCCTCCGGCAGGGCGAGGGCGAGCACGGTCCCGCCGGTGGGCAGGAACCCGGCGACGGGATCCTCGGCGTAGAGACGGGCCTCGATCGCGTGGCCCTCGAGGTGCACATCCTCCTGGGTGAGCGACAGCGGCTGCCCGGCCGCGATCCGGAGCTGCTCGGCGACCAGGTCGATCCCGGTGATCGCCTCGGTGACTGCGTGCTCGACCTGGAGGCGGGTGTTCATCTCAAGGAAGAACGGGGCATCGGGCGCCGTGCCATCGACGATGAACTCGACGGTCCCGGCGCCCACATAGTCCACAGCGCAGGCGGCTTCGACGGCGACGCGACCGAACTGTGCACGCTGGTCAGGGGTGAGGGAGGGGCTGGGCGCCTCCTCGATGACCTTCTGGTGGCGGCGCTGCAGGGAGCATTCCCGCTCCCCCAGGTGGATCACGTTTCCGTGGGTGTCGGCGAGGATCTGCACCTCGATGTGCTTCGGTGCGGTGATCCAGCGTTCGAGGAAGAGGGTGTCGTCGCCGAAGGCGCCTGCGGCCTCCCGGCGGGCGGCGGCGAGCGCGGCGGGCAGCTCCTGTGCGGCGGCGACCCGGTGCATGCCCTTCCCTCCGCCGCCTGCTGCGGGCTTGACCAGCAGCGGGAAGCCGACCTCCGCGGCGCCGGCGAGCAGTGCGGCATCGTCCAGCCCCGGGGCGGCGAGTCCCGGCACGACCGGCACTCCGCGGGCGGTGACCGCGGCGCGGGCGGAGATCTTGTCGCCCATGGTCTCGATCGCGGCGGCGGAGGGTCCGACGAACACGATCCCGGCCTGCTCGCAGGCGCGGGCGAAGTCGGCCCGTTCGGAGAGGAAGCCGTAGCCGGGGTGGATCGCCCGGGCACCGGTGGCCCGCGCCGCGGCGATGATCTCCTCGCCGTCGAGATAGGAGCTGATGCGCACGGCGCGGTCGGCGGCGGTGACGTGGGCGGAGCCGGAGTCCTCGTCGGTGTGGACGGCGATCGCGGCGAGGCCCAGGGCGCGCACGGTGCGCAGGATCCGCATCGCGATCTCGCCGCGGTTGGCGATCAGGACGGTATCGAGCAGGCGGGTGCCGGACGTAGGGGTGCTGGTCACGGGGTCGCTGGGCATGGGGTCACGGGTCACCGGCTGGTGGTTCTGGGAGCGTTCGAGCATCGTCGGCCTCACATCCGGAAGACGCCGCGGGCGAGCGCGGGAAGCGGGGCGCGGGAGACGACGTCCAGCGCGAGGCCGAGGACGGTGCGGGTCTGGGCGGGTTCGATGATCCCGTCGTCCCAGAGCCGGGCGGTGGAGTAGTAGGGGCTGCCCTGCGCTTCGTAGTCCTCGATGATGGGCCGACGGAATTCGGCCTCGTCCGCTTCGCTCCAGGTGCCGCCACCTGCCTCGATGCGGTCGCGCTTGACGGTCGCGAGCACGGCGGCGGCCTGGGCGCCGCCCATCACGGAGACGCGGGCGTTCGGCCACAGCCAGAGGAAGCGCGGGGAGTAGGCCCGCCCGCACATGGAGTAGGTGCCGGCGCCGAAGGACCCGCCGATCACGACGGTGAGCTTGGGGACGCGGGCGCAGGCGACGGCGGTGACCATCTTCGCGCCGTCCTTGGCGATGCCGCCGCGCTCGTACTCGGCGCCGACCATGAACCCGGCGATGTTCTGCAGGAACACCAGCGGGATCTCGCGCTGGTCGCAGAGCTGGACGAAGTGGGCGCCCTTGAGCGCGGACTCGCTGAACAGCACCCCGTTGTTGGCGACGATGCCCACCCGGTGCCCGTGGATCCTCGCGAAGCCGGTGACCAGGGTGGCGCCGTAGGTGGGTTTGAACTCGGAGAACTCCCCGGCGTCGACGATCCGGGCGATGACCTCGTGCACGTCATAGGGGGTGGAGAGGTCTGCGGGGACCGCGTCGCCCATGGTCTCGGGGTCGACGGCGGGCGCGCGGGACAGGTCACGCGGCAGGACCGGGTCGGGGGCGGGGAGGGTGTCGACGATGTCGCGGAGGATCGACAGGGCATGCTCGTCGTCCTCGGCGAGGTGGTCGGCCACGCCCGAGACCTCGGTGTGCATGAGCCCGCCGCCGAGGTCCTCGGCGCTGACCTCTTCGCCAGTCGCTGCTTTCACCAGCGGCGGTCCGCCGAGGAAGATCGTGCCCTGGTCGCGCACGATGACGGTCTGGTCGCTCATCGCCGGCACGTACGCGCCGCCGGCGGTGGAGGAGCCCATCACGGCGGAGAGCTGGGCGATGCCCTCGCCGCTCATCCGGGCCTGGTGGTAGAAGATCCGCCCGAAGTGGTCGCGGTCGGGGAACACCTCGTCCTGCATCGGCAGGTAGGCGCCGCCGGAGTCGACGAGGTACACGCAGGGCAGGTGGTTCTCCTGCGCGATCTCCTGCGCGCGGAGGTGCTTCTTCACGGTCAGCGGGAAGTAGGTGCCGCCCTTGACGGTGGCGTCGTTGGCGAGGATCAGGCAGTGCCGGCCGTGGATCATCCCGATCCCGGCGACCACCCCGGCGCCCGGCGCGGCCCCGTCGTACATCCCCTCGGCGGCCAGCGGCGCGATCTCGAGGAAGGGCGTGCCCTCATCCAGGAGGCGATCGATCCGCTCCCGGGCCAGCAGCTTGCCGCGGGCGCGGTGCTTGTCCCGGGCCGCGGCGGAGCCGCCCTCCGCGGCCTTCGCGAGCCGGGATCGCAGCTCGGCGACCAGGGCATCCATCGCCTGGGCGCGGGAAGCACCGACCGGACGGGAGGCGTGGTGCAGTGCATCCATGGGCTACCTCGTCAGCAGGATCGCGGGATCGGACAGGACGTCGGCGACATCCATGAGGAAACGCGAGGCCTCCGCGCCGTCGAGCACCCGATGGTCGAAGGAGAGCGTGAGCGTCACGACCGTGCGCAACGCGATTTCGCCGTGGTGCTCCCACGGCTGGGTGCGCAGCGCTCCGATCGCGAGAATCGTGCTCTGGCCGGGATTGAGGATCGGCACGCCGCCCTCGACGCCGAACACGCCGACGTTGGTGACGGTGAGGGTGGAGCCGGTCAGCTCCGCCGGGGTCAGGGACCCCTCCCGCGCCGTGGCGACCAGCGCGGCGATCCGCTCGGTGAGGGTCGCTCCGTCCGCCTCCTCGGTCTCCGGCACGGTGGCGACCACCAGGCCTCGGTCGGTGGCGACGGCGATGCCGAGCGCGACGCGGGCGAAGTGCTCGATCTCCCCGGCCTCAGCGTCGTAGCGCGCATTGGCGGACGGGGTCCGGGTGGCGGCCGGCAGGATCGCCTGGCACACCGCGGCGAGGAACGACGACGTCCTCCCATCCCGTCCCGGGCGGCGCAGCCGTTCGAGGGTGTCGGTGACGTCGATCGTGGTGTGCACCGAGGCCTGCGGGGCGGTGAAGGCCGAGTCGGTCATCGCCCGCGCGGTCTCGCGGCGCAGGCCGGTCACCGGCACCCGGGTGGACGCGCGGGTGCGGGCGGAGGGCCCCGCGCACGCCGCCGTCGCCCCTTTCGCGCTGGCCTCGACGTCGGCGCGCAGGACCCTGCCGCCCGGGCCCGATCCATGGATCGCCGCGAGGTCCACGCCCAGGTCACGGGCGCGTCGACGGACCGGCGGCATCGCCTTCGGGGTCTCATGGGCGGCGGTCCCGCCCACGGCCACCCCCGCGCTGCGGCCGACGTACGGCTCGGTCTCGAAGGAGCGCGGCCGACGGCGAGGCCGTCCGGTGCCGGGCAGCACGGGCCCGTATCCGACCAGCACCTGCTGGCGCTGCGGGGCGTCGGGCTTCGACGGCACGGCCGTGGAGTCGTCGGCCGCTCCGGCCGCAGGGCTCCCGTCGGCCGCGGAGCTCCCGTCGGCCGGAGAACCCCCCGCGGACGCTGCCGCACTCACCTCCTCGAATCCGATCAGCGGTGAGCCGACGGCGAGGGTCTCGCCCTCGGCGGCGTGCAGCACGCTGACCCGGCCGGCGCGGGGGCTCGGCAGCTCGACCAGGGCCTTCGCGGTCTCCACCTCCACGAGCGCCTGGTTCAGGGTCACCTCGTCGCCCACGGCGACCTGCCAGGCCACGATCGTGGCCTCGGTGAGTCCTTCCCCGAGATCGGGGAGTCGGAATTCGCTCATCGCGCAGCCTCCCTCGAGTTGCGCCGGCCCAGCGTGCGGTCCACGGCGTCGAGGATCCGGTCGATGCCGGGCAGGTAGCGGTCCTCCACCGCGGCGGGCGGGTAGGGGGTGTCGAAGCCGGTGACCCGTTCGGGGGCGGCCTCCAGGTGTTCGAAGCAGTCCTCGACGGCGGAGGCGATCACCTCGGAGGAGAGCGAGACGTTGCCCGGTGCCTCGTGGGTGACCACCAGGCGGCCGGTGCGGCGCACGCTGGCGGCGACCGTGTCCCGGTCCAGCGGTGAGAGGGAGCGCAGGTCGATCACCTCGAGGCTGATGCCGTCGTCCTCCGCCGCGACCGCCGCCTCCAGGGCGGTGACCACGAGCGGTCCGTAGGCGACGAGAGTCGCGTCCGTCCCCGTCCGCAGGACCCGCGCCGAGGAGAGGTCGGCGGTCACGGTGGTGTCCACCTCGCCCTTGGACCAGTAGCGACGCTTCGGCTCGAACACCATGACGGGGTCGGGGCATTCGATCGCGGCACGCATCGTGGAGTAGGCGTCCTGGGGGTCGGCGACGGTGACCACCCGCAGGCCCGGGGTGTGCGCGAAGTAGGCCTCGGGTGATTCGGAGTGGTGCTCGACGGCGCCGATGCCGCCGCCGAAGGGGATCCGGATGGTCAGTGGCATCATCACCGTCCCGCCGGTGCGGTAGTGCAGGCGGGCGACCTGGGCGACGATCTGGTCGAAGGCTGGGTAGACGAACCCATCGAACTGGATCTCGCACACCGGGCGCATGCCGCGATAGGCCATGCCGACGGAGGTGCCGATGATGCCGGACTCCGCGAGCGGGGAGTCGATCACCCGGTCGGTGCCGAAGCGAGACTGGAGCCCGTCGGTGATGCGGAAGACCCCGCCGAGGGCGCCGATGTCCTCTCCGATCAGCAGCACGTCCGGATCCGCCTCGAGGGCGTCGCGCAGAGCGGCGTTCAGCGCCGCGGCCATGGTCATCGTGGTGGTCGCAGAGGTGGGGGTTCCGGTGTCCTGGGTGGTGGTCATGCCGGGGATCCCTCCTCTGGAGCGAGCGAGGATTCGAAGGCCTGGAACTGCTCCCGCTGGCGGACCAGGCCCGGATGCTCCGTGGACAGCACGTTCTCGAAGAGGCTCTCCGGAGCGGGATCGGGCAGCGTGGTCACCGCCTCACGCAGCGCGGTGGTGGCGTCGAGGCTGCGGCGCTTCGCGTCGGTGAGGAGCTCCTCGACGTCGATGTCGAGCTGTTCGAGATGACGTTCGAGGCGCCCGAGCGGACAGCGGCGTCGCCAGGTCTCCAGCTCCTCCTCGTCGCGGTAGCGGGTGGGGTCGTCGCTGGTGGTGTGCGGGCCGAGCCGGTAGGTGACCGCCTCGATGAACATCGGCCCCTTCCCGGAGCGGATGTGCCGGGCCGCGAACAGGCTCGCCGCCCGCATCGCGAGCACGTCATTGCCGTCCACGCGCAGGGAGGGGATCCCGAAGCCGGTGGGGCGCAGTGCGATCGGGACCGTGGCCTGGAGGGCGACCGGCTCGGAGATCGCGTACTGGTTGTTCTGGCAGAAGAAGAGCACCGGTGCGCGGAAGGAGGCGGCGAAGACCATCGCCTCGTTGAGATCGCCCTGGCTCATGGCGCCGTCACCGAAGCAGGCGACGGCGAGGTCATCCTTGCCCTGCGCCTTCGTGGCCATCGCATAGCCGACGGCGTGATGGGCCTGCGCCCCGATGATCACCTGGGGGGTGGCCATGTGGTGGGCGAAGGGGTCCCAGCCGGACAGCGTGGTGCCGCGCCAGACAGAGAGCATCTCGCCCGGGCTCACGCCCCTGCACCAGGCCAGGCCGTTCTCCCGGTACGAGGTGAAGAAGAAGTCCGTGCTCGGCAAGGCGCGGGCCAGGCCGATCTGGGCGGCTTCCTGGCCGCGCAGCGGGGGCCAGAGCCCCAGCTCGCCCTGCCGCTGCAGGGCGACGGCCTCGTCGTCGAGGGCACGGATCACCGCCATGTCGAGATACAGACGGGTCAGCAGTGCCTCGTCCACGTCGCGCAGAAGAGGATCAAGAGTGGGGTCGGGGTGTCGGGTGCCGTCCTCAGCGAGGACGTACAGGGGCTGTACGAGTCCAGCGACCAGGTCTTGGTCGGGAGCTGACGTGGTCGTCAACATTCGGACCTCCAGAATCCGCCGCGCCGGATAGGCGCATGGGACGTCCGCACCGGGTGGGTGCGCGTGACGTCATCGTCACCGTGCACGCTACGCCGGGAGTGCAGGACGTACAACGGATTCCGCTGGACTTCAGCACAATGCTCAACACCTGAGGCTACGGGGGCGTAGGATCACGCACTATGCGCACCGTGGATGACACCGACCGACGTCTCCTGCTGGCCATGACGGAGAACCCCCGCTCGACGATCGTCTCCCTCGCCGAGCGGCTGGGCCTGTCGCGCAACACCGTCCAGTCCCGGCTGGCGGCGCTCGAGGCGGGGCAGACGCTGCAGGGCTACGACCGTCGGCTGCACGCGGCGTCGCTCGGCTATCCGCTGACGGCGTTCATGGAGACGCAGGTGGACCAGCCGCGGCTCGAGCAGGTCATCGCGCAGCTGCGCGAGATCCCCGAGGTGGTGCAGGTGCACGGGCTCAGCGGCCTGCACGACATCCTGGTGCGCTGCGTGTGCCGCGACACCGACGACCTCTACCGGGTCAACAAGCTGATCCTGGGCTGCGAGGGCGTGATCCGCACCGACACCTCCCTCGCGATGGGCGAGCTGATCCCCTTCCGCCTCGCCCCCGTCCTCGAGCGCGACATCGGGCGGTGAGCCTGCGGGGGATCGGGCGCTGAGCGGGCGTGGGATCCCCACGACCCCGTCGATCCCCTCTGAGCTGTCGCCTAAGAACACACCAAGCGACAGCTCAGAGGGGATCGACGTGCACGGAGGGCTCAGTACCCGAAGGCCAGCGGGGCCTCAGCATCGGTCTCGACCCAGACGGCCTTCGGCTCGGAGTACTCGAGCAGGCCGTCGTAGCCGCTCGAGCGGCCGAACCCGGAGTGCCCGAACCCCCCGAAGGGCGCCATCACGTTGATGGTCTTGTAGCTGTTGACCCACACGGTCCCGGCCCGCAGCGCGGCGGCGACGCGATGCCCGCGGTCCACGGCGCCGGTCCACACCGCGCCGGCGAGGCCGAAGTCGGTGGAGTTGGCGAGCGTGATCGCCTCCTCCTCGTCATCGAAGGGAATCGCGGCGACGACCGGCCCGAACACCTCGCGCTGGGCGATGTCGTCGGTATTGGCCACTCCGGCCAGCAGGGTGGGTGGGTAGAAGAAGCCCGGGCGGTCCAGGCGCGCGCCGCCGGTGACGACCTCCGCCCCGGCGCGCGCGTCCTGCACCATCGCGGCGATCCGCTCGAGCTGGGCCCGGTTCTGCACCGGCCCCACCTGGGTGCCCGGATCCATCGGGTCGCCCTGGCGGATCGCGGCCCCGAGCGTCCCGAGCCGCTCCACGACCTGGTCGTGCACTGAGCGTTGGACGAGCAGACGGGAACCCGCCACGCAGCTCTGCCCGGAACCGGAGAAGATGGCGGCCGCCGCTCCGCCGACGGCGCGGTCGAGGTCCGCGTCGTCGAAGACGATGTTCGCGCTCTTGCCGCCGAGCTCGAGCACGCAGGGGGTCAGCTGCTCGGCCGCGGCGGCCGCAATCCGTCGGCCGGTGGCCGGGGAGCCCACGAACACCACCTTGGTGATGCCCGGGTGGGTGACCAGGCGATTGCCTGCCGTCGGCCCCAGCCCCGCGATCACGTTCACCAGCCCGACGGGCGCGCCCGCACGCTCGACGAGCTGCGCGAGCAGCAGCGAGGTCAAGGGGCTGAGCTCGGAGGGCTTGAGCACCACGCCGTTCCCGGCGGCGAGCGCAGGAGCGAGCTGCCAGCCCGCGGTGAACACCGGCGCATTCCACGGGGTCATCTGGGCGACAACCCCGTACGGCTCGCGCACCGTATAGGTGAGATGGCTGGTGGGCACCGGGATCACCTCGCCGTGCTGCTTGTCGGCCCAGCCCGCGTAGTACTCGAACATCTCGGCGACCTTCGTGGTCTCCCCGGTCGCGTCCTTCAGCGGCTTGCCGGCGCTGCGGGCCTCGAGGCGGGCGATCTGCTCGAGGTGCTCGCGCACCTGCGCTCCGATCCCCCACAGGATGCGGCCCCGCTCGGAGGCGGTGAGCCCCCACCAGACCCGCTGGGCGGAGGCGGCCGCGTCGACGGCGGCATCGACCGCAGCCTCGGCGCCATCGCGGTAGCCGGCCAGCACCGTCTCCGTCGCGGGGTCCACGAGCTCCAACTCCTCCCCTGTGCCCGGGAGCACCTGACCGGCGACATGGCTGCCGATCTCGGCGGTGCCCATCAGGTGCCGCCAGATGCCGAGCTCGGGCGGGGAGGGGGTGGCTGCAGGGGAAGCAGAGGCGGAGGCAGGGGTCATCGGGTGGTCACCATCTTGTTGAAGTCCTCTGTCGGTCCGATCTGCTCGAGCAGGCGATCCCACATCTCACGTGCGGCCCCGACCAGCGGGGAGGAGACCCCGAGCTCTTCGGCCATGTCTGCGGCCAGTCCCACGTCGCGGGCCATCAGGCCGACGGGGAAGCCGGAGTCGAAGCTGCCGGAGAGCACCCAGCGAGGCAGGTTCATCTCGGTCACCGCGCTGCGGCCCGAGGCGGTGTTGACCGCTGCCAGCAGCCGTTCGACCTCCACACCGGAGGCCTCGGCAGCACCGTGCAGGGCCTGGGCGGCGGAGAGGTGGACGCCGCACAGCAGATTGTTCATCAGCTTCGCGGTGTTTCCCGCGCCCACTTCACCGACATGGTTGACGTGGGTGGCCAGCGGATCGAGAGCGTCCAGCACCCTCTCGAGGTGCTCCTCGGAGCAGCCGAGGAACACGGTCAGCGCTCCGTCAGCCGCACCGGAGGGGCCACCCGAGACGGGTGCGTCGACCAGCACGTGCCCGTGCCCCGCGAGCCATGCGGCGCGGCGGCGGGCATCGGCTGGCGGGCAGGTGCTGGCGTCGATGACGAGCACGGGGGACGGGGCATGCTCGAGGTCGGGCAGCAGCTGATCGACCTGTTCCGTGCCCGGCAGGGAGAGCACCAGCACCGGTGCCTGTGCCTCGGTGAGCGCCTCGGGCAGCGTGGTGCGTTCGACCCCCGCGGGGGTGGGCACCGGTCCGGGGTCCACCCCCAGCACCCGGTGACCGGCGCGCACCAGGCTCGTGGCCATGCCGGCGCCCATATGCCCCAGCCCCACCACGATCCGGTCCGGGAGGACGAAGCTCGAGACGCGCTCGGTGTTCACGGCCGGCGTCATCACACGCCTCCCGTGATCTGCAGGGTGATCTCGGCGATCGCGGCGGAGCCGACATAGGTGCCGAGGAAGACCATGATCGCGACCAGCAGGATCTTCCAGCCGGAGCGCTTCAGGACATCGATCTCGAGCTTGCTGATCGCGAAGCCCGCGTAGGCCAGCGGCGGCACCGCGAGGGCGAGGAAGTTGATCCCCTCAACCAGCGGGAAGATCGCGCCCGCCCAGGGCAGCATCGGCAGGGTGAGCACCACGGCGACCAGCGAGATCCAGGCGACCGAGGGCAGTCGCAGCGGCACATACTTGGTCAGCAGCAGCCCCAGCACGCACATGCCGTAGAGGACCGTCAGGCCGACCACGATGTCGAGCACGGTCAGCTCGGTGGCGATCAGCTGGATCGGCACCGAGATCAGGGAGATCACGGCGAGGTCGCGCAGAGTGGGGACGAGGGCGATCTTGCGTTCGTCGGCTTCGGTGAAGTCGAGATCGGTGAGGTCATCGGCGGGGTTCTGGCCGATGGGGTGGTGGTCGCTGGGGTTCTGGCCGGCGGCGTCGGAGGTGGTCATCAGGCTGCCTCTCCCTTCGAGGTGACGGCGGGGCGGCGGGTGTTGCCGGGGTCGTCGGGGCGGGACCTGCGGTACATCCACTCCACCATCGGCAGCGCCACGAACAGGGAGACATACATGCCGGTGGCGTAGGTGAGCAGGTTGGAGGAACCGGCGAGCGCGGTGATGGACTCTGCGGATCCGGGGTTCGCGGCGGCGAGGGCCCCAGCGCAGGCGGCCATCATCGATCCGGAGCCGACGCCGCACGCCATCGCGAGGGCTTCGATGCTGAACACGTTCGCGGTCGAGAGCACCGAGGCGATGATCGCGAAGATGAAGGTGCCGAACAGGGTGCCCATCACGTACACACCGAGCACGCCGGTGCCCTCGGGGCTGCGCAGGCCGTAGCGGTCTGCGACGATCGCGATGTTCGGCTCACGGGCGATGGAGTGGACCGCGCCGATGGACTCGCGTCCCATCTTCAGGATCCACACCGCGACCGGGAAGGCCAGCACGATGGTGCCGAGGTTGCCGATCTCCTGCAGCAGCAGAGCGGGACCGGAACGGATCACGAGCTCGATGCCGGGGCCGATGTCCGCGCCGAAGCGCGCGATGAACGGCATGATCGCGATGACGATCAGCGGGCTCGCGGCGGCGGCGCGGCGGGCGGGCATGACCTTCTTGACCGCGCCGATGATGTTGGGGTTCAGCAGCAGAGCCATCGCGAAGGCGAACAGCATCGGCAGCAGCAGAATGGTGCCGATGCCGATCGGGATGCTGCGGATCCCGATCAGCTGGCTGATCACGCCGATGACCAGGACGGCGAGATGCAAGGGCCACAGCTGGAGCAGACCACGTGCGGTCTCCATGGGACCTCCTCGGGGGAAGGGCCGGGGCTGCGC